>JADFRH010000149.1 GCA_022561415.1 Planctomycetota bacterium | reverse complement strand
CAGCTCGTCTTGTTGATCGGTCCGGTCACGATGGCCGCGAGACGACCCCGGCGCGCCGGGGCTTGCCGTCCGTCGCGAGCGGCCTCGATCGCGGCGTCGAGAAATGCCAGCGATGCCTTTCCCCCGGTCGGTGTGGGGCGGGGGCTGAGGCAGAATCCCGGCGGACAATCCGCAACATTGACTGCCACCACGCCGGAATCCATGCGCAGCGCTTCGTCCGGCGAGACCGTAAACCAGAACGGACGGACGCCGGCGCTGTCTGCGGCATCCTCCATCACTTGCGTGCTGCAGTAGATGACAAACCGACCCAGCGCTCGAATGTCGGGATCCTGCAGTGCCTTGACGATGACCTCGGCCCCGATCCCGCTGGGGTCGCCCATCGTAATGCCGATCAGCCCCGGCGCGCCGGGGGCATTGCCTTCCGCGCCTCCTTCGCCGACCCCGGCGCGCCGGGGCTCGCAGGCCTCGTCTCGCTGGGGTGTCATGCGAAACCGGCCCCCCGCAGTGTTTCCACCGTCAGCGCGTGGCCTCCGGCCAAGCCCGCGAGACGATGCACGATGGTTCTCGCCACGATGTCTGTTTCAATGTTGACCAGGTCGCCGGCGGACAGCCGGGAGAAGGTCGTTCGTTCCAGCGTGGTCGGAATCAGCGCGACGGCGAATCCGTCGCGGTCAACCTCCGCAATCGTTAGTGACACGCCGTCGATCGTCACGGAACCCTTGGGAATGATGTAGGGCATGAGTGCCTTGTCGGGTTTGAGACGAACGACATGCTCGGTGCCGGAATCACGCACTTGCGTAACTGTGCCCGTGCCATCCACGTGTCCCTGAACAAAATGCCCATCAACGCGGTCGCCCACACGAAGGGACCGCTCCAGATTGACAAGATCTCTGGCGCATTTCTTCCCAAGCGTGCTTGTGTCGAGGGTCTCGCGAATGACGTCGAACTCGATCGTGTCACCGTTCACGGCCGCAACGGTCAGACAAACGCCGCTTACGCACACGCTGGCGCCGAGTTCGCATTCGGCCGCCATCGCGCCGGCATCGACTCCGACACGACGTCCCAGCGGCGCAGCCTTGGCGAAGGTGATTCGACCCGTTCGTTCAACGATTCCCGTAAACATGCCAACACGTCCTCGAACAGAGTCCGTCTCGAAATCACGACTCCGTATCGCCTTGCAGGCTTAGTCTATCGCCTTGGGCTTTACGTGCAACGCTTTCGAGTCGGTGACTACGCGACTTGCGATGTCAACGGGGCGGGTGCCGCGTCGGTGGTGGGAGACAGCGTGACGCCCGGCAAGCCCCGGCGCGCCGGGGTCGGTTTGGATTGCGGCGTGGTAACGAGCGGGTCTGGGCCTGACGTCATCACCACTTCACAGAGGCGATCGACGGTGGCCGACCAGGTTTCCTCCCGTACGCACTCACTGATGGCGGTCCGGTTGCGGCCGTTTCCCTGAAGGACGAAATCGCATGCGTCGGCGAACTTTTCGGCACCATGCGCAAAAACAATAGGCCCCGCAAAGCGCTGCGCCTCGGGCAACGGTGTCGAGACGACCGGTAAGCCCGCGGCCAGATACTCGTACATCTTCACCGGATTGACATGCCGGGTCATTTCGTTTCGGGCAAAGAGCAACAGACCCGCATCGAACTGCGCTGCGTAAGCCGGAAGCGATTCGTAAGGCCGGCGCCCCAGCAGATAGACGTTGGGCAGTGCCGCCAGCTCCGACATATCGACCTTGCAGTCGCCGAGCAGGACGAAGGAGTACTGGGGGCGAAGGCGCGCCGTCTCGGCCAGCAGCGCACGGTCCACCCAGTGGTGAATCAGCCCGAAGTAACCGAAGATCGGTTTGGGAATGTCGGCGATGTCGGCCGGTGCGGGTGGCGGATCGCGCCAGGCGGACGCGAAGTGATCGAAGTCGACCCCGTGACGCACGAGCACCGTATCCGGTCGCTCCCGGCTCCGGCTCTTGTACAAGCCTTCCGAGGTCGTGACGACCACGTCCGCCCGCTGAATGAGCTCCTGCTCTGCGGCCGTGACGCGCTCCGTATCGATTCCCTCGAATTCACGGTACTCGTCTACGCAACAGTAGACCGATCGCTCCTCGCCGAAAGCGCCCACCAGATAGGGAACATCCGGCGCGAAAGTCCAGAGCTGGATCGGCCTCTTTTGCTCTCGCGTAAGACTCTTGACGGCGCGGCGGATGCTGCTGATCAGGAGCCACTGGTGCAGTCGGCGCAACAGGGCACTTCTCGCTCCGGGGATCACCATCGGTGTGAGTTGCACGATGGAAGGAGCGACGCGCTGCATCCCCCCGGCGATGCGCCGCAGGACGGCAATCGAATCCCGAAGATCCGTCCGATAGAGTCGGCTTACCGATCCGGGCGCGCCGGGGCTTGCAGGTCGCCCGAAAAAAGGGCGGCGCGTGCCGTGGTAGTTGATCCAGAGCACGTCGTTGTGACGTGAGAGAATCCTCATGATGTGGTGCTTGCTCGTGGGGTCGTAGTCCCACGCGCTGGCGATGCAGACGATTAGCCGGCCTTGAATCATGAGGTCACCAGAGCCGCGGGCATTAGTCCGCGCGGAGCATCACTCGCCGCAGGACCGCTCAGGTTGAGGCCTGCGGTCCCGTTCGGCGATGCACGCTCACTTTCGCTTTCCACCGGGTTTCTTGATGTAGTCGTTGTAGCGATAGTAGTTGTAATAGTAGTAACCGTTGCCGTACCCGTAGCGGTCGGCCGGTGAATCTCGCCCCACGACCATGCAGCCGATGATGGGAATGTTGTTGACCTGAAGCAGTCGCACGGCTCGCCGCGCCGCGCCGTCGTGAGTGCGATGCAGCCGGACAATGACGATCACGCCGCTGCACATCTGCCCGATGATGCCGACGTCCGTTACGGTCGTCGCCGGCGGCGTGTCGACGAATGTGTAATGGAACTCATTGCGCATCCGCCGGAACGACGGCGAGGCGGTGGCGGCCGTCAGGAGTTCCGCGGCGGACCGATGTCGTGTCCGGCCGGCGGAGATGAACTTGAGATTCTTGATCGGCGTGTCGCGAATGACGTCTTCGTACTTGGCGTCACCGCTGAGCACGTCGGCCAAGCCGGGTCCATCATTTTGGTCGAGCATTCGCGCAAGCGAGCTACGCCTAAAATCTCCATCGACAACCAAAATCTTGAGGTGTCTGATTTCCGCGAGCACGCACCCGAGATTGAGTGTCGTAACGCTCTTGCCCTCTTTCGGTACGGCACTCGTAATGGCAATGACCTTGTGCTCGTAGTTCGGATTCTGGCTCAGCAGCCGGGTCCGCAGGGAACGATACTGCTCGGTCACCAGCGAGGACGGTTCGAAGAACGGAATGAGTGATTCGGAAAGACCGCCGACAACCGCCACCCGCGGCTCAGGTTCATTCGCCTCGTCATCCGTCGGAGGCGGGTGGGGGACGGTAACGGAGGCAATGCCGACCGGCTCAGCGGTCTGCATACCGATGTGCCCGATGGACTCGGCCACGGATACGCTCCGCTCCTGCTCGGCTCGTTTGAGTGCGTCGGCAATTCTGCCCATCGTACGGCATTCGCTTCCTGGTCTGGCTTCTGTTTTCCCCGCTAGCGCGGCACGTAGGTTCCGGTCGAGGTGGTGCCGCCGAAGCTGCCGGTGTTGAATTGCGTGTCATTGTTATAGACGTTGCCCGCGCTGCGCACGTAAGCCGGTGCCACGTATGCCTGGATCACCGGCTGAACCGGGAACAGAATCTCGGACACGCGATGGCCGAGCCAGGCGCCCGGCGTCGGTGGGATGAACACGATGTCGTTGGGCTCCAGCAGGATATTCTGGCTCCAATCTCCGGTCTTCAGCATTCGATCGATGTCGACGCGGATCGTGCGGACCGGCGTGTCGCCGTGGGCCGGGCGGATGACTTTGGCGCGGCTCGTCCAAGACGGCAGCCCCACGCCCGACGCCAACACGGCATCGAGCAGTGTGTCTCGACCGGTATAGGGTCGAGGCCCGGACCGTCCGACCTGCCCGTGGACGTAGTACTTCTTGCTGGCGAATGAGACCACGCGTACGCTGACACGCGGATCGACATAGTACCTGCCGAGCAACACCTCGAGCTTGGCGGCAATCTCCTTGGCGGTCATCCCGGTGACTTTAACCTCGCCGAGCAACGGCAGCGTGATCTTCCCGTCGGGTTGCAGTCGCTGCATCGCACCGTGGATTTCGGTAATCTTCGGCGCGCGGATCGCGATGGCGTCGGGGATTCCTATGCGGTATTCCGTGGCCGACACCTCGTTCTTGTGTTCGCGCAGAAAGTGCAACATGTCGGTGTTGCTGGTTGCGCAGCCGCCGCAGCCGAAGGCTATGCCCAGCACGGCCACCAAACGCTTTTGCCCCTGGAACATCTGTTCTAGCTCCGCGGATTCCGTCGCCCATCGGGCGCGAGATTCCGTTAGTTCCGGTCTCGATGCCGGCCAACGCTGACGATCAATGGTTCTTGCCGATTTATCGGGTCGTCTGATACCCTCCTGAACCAATGCGGACGCGGATTTGGTTACGGATCCCGCGCCCGGCGCTCACGCCACGACCGATGGCCGGTCGTCGGCGCCGTCCGGTCCGAGAACATCCGTCCCTCCGGCGAAACTCAAGGCGGGGCGTGGCACCGTCGATAGGCCATTGCGGAATTATGGGTCTTTCCATGCGCGTGCGGTGCGCGCGACGAGGCGGATTGTCGACGATGTATGCGGACTTTTTCGGTTTCCGAGAGCTACCGTTCAACAATACGCCGGACCCCCGATTCTTCTTTGCCACCCCGGATCACGAGGAGGGGCTCGCCTCGCTGATCTACGCGGTCAAGGAGCGCAAGGGATTCGTCCTGTTGACCGGCGAGGTGGGAACCGGCAAGACGCTGGTTACCCGGATGATGCTCCGGCATTTCGGCACGCAACTGTCCTTCGCCAACATCAGTCACGGTATTCAGAACCCGGTCGAGCTGATGGAGTCGATCTGCACGGAATTCGAACTCGAGTGCGAACCCGGCGCTAGCGCAACGCAACTGATTCGCACGCTCCACGACTTCCTCCTGGGTCAGTTCGCCCAGGATATCCCGGTGGTCCTGGTACTCGACGAGGCTCAAAACCTTCCGGTGCAAGCGTTCGAGCAGCTTCGCATGATCGGCAATTTGGAGGCCGACGACGCCAAGCTCCTTCAGATTGCGATCGTCGGACAGCCCGAGCTGCAACGTCGATTCCTGTCGCCGAAGCTGCGCCAGCTGCGGCAGCGCATTTTTCGGAGCTATCACCTTCCCGCGCTGAGTCGCGACATGGCCGATCAGTATATTCGCCATCGCCTCTCCATCGTGACCGATGCCAACGACGAGGTGTTTGACGCCGGCGCCCTCTCAGAGATCTTTCGCATCTCGCAGGGTCTACCGCGAATCATCAACACGATCTGCGACAACGCGCTGCTCAGCGCCTACTCGGTCGGGAAAAGGAAGATCGACGGACCGTTCGTCGAGTCGGTGGTCTCCCAGATGATGATTCTCGGCGAACCTTCGCAAGAGCAGCGTCACGCGCCGCTGCAATCGCCCTCTCGCAGCGGTGGCGGCACACGCGCGATCGCAGAACGCCCAGGCCCCGCCGCCGGGGAAACACCGCCGGCAACCACCGTGCCCGTGAATTCGCCCCGAGTCGTAGCCGACATCGGTCCGCGGGAGTCTCTACCCGGCAAGGAGGCCGCGTTCGCCCAAGCTACGCGCGCGGAACGCGGCGAACTGGCCGATCTGAGCGAATCCCTCGAGAAGCACAGGCGAGAGACCTCATCCCAGGTCGTGCGCACCGAACAGCTCGTCTCCGCCGTCGCCAAGGAATGCAGTAAGGCACAGACGCTTCACGCCTCGCTTGCCGGTATGCTCCAGACGGTTACCCACGCGACGGCTCGTGCCGAAGCCGTCTCGCGAACGGTCGAACATCGCGACGCGCAACTGCGCAACGTCTCGGCAACGGTCAGCGATCTGGTACGCAACCTGCGCTCCCTGCTCGATCGCGCTCGAGAAACGACGGCCGACGTCGTTACGGTCGAGCGCGGTGCTCGCAAGACCTATGGCCGGCTCAGCGACCAGATTAACGGTGCCGGGCGGCTCGCTGAAGAGCTGACCCGTCTTTCGGATCGGATCATTCCGGCAATAGAACGGACGCCGCCCTACCAGGTTCAACCGGGCTCCACACTCCTGAACTCCGTTTCCACACCCGTTGCCGCGACGGTCAACGAGCCGGCAAGCCGGTTCACCGACGCACTCCGCCCGGAAGACGCATCAACTG
>JADFRH010000148.1 GCA_022561415.1 Planctomycetota bacterium | reverse complement strand
CTTGTCCTGGTATTTGTGCCAGGGGCGGGCGTAGTCGACCCAGGCCATCCAGAGGACGGTCAGCAACAGAATCACGCTGCTGATCGCGAAGTAGACGTTCAAGCGATCGATGTTGTAGAGCTTCTCGGTCGGTATGGCCATTACACGCCTCGAACCGGGTCGGGCCGCGATCGCCGCGGCTGCCCGGGCGGACTACACGTTCAGGAACAGTTCGGTGATCGCCACGATGTAGTGCAGATTCAGCGTCCAGCGAAGCACCATCTTGATCGGCATCAGCATCATGGACAGCAGCAAGAACACCATCACGGTGTATCGAATGAAGCCGATCTGGTTGTAAATCCTGCGGAAGAACAACATCCACAGCACGAACGGACCGAGCACGAAATACGCCCCCAGCACGAGGATGCCCGGCAGCTCGCGAAGCAAGTAATTCCCCGGAATGGGCTGCCCCAACATCTCGATCCAGAACAGGTCGCGCGGCTCGCGGTTGAGTAGAGCGGCCGGTCGGTTGTGATCCCAGAACTCGTAGGGACCGAAGAAGTTCCAGTTCGGACCGCGCAGAAACGTCCCGAAGATGATCAGAATCACCCACAGAATCACGAATCCGAACAGAAACGTCGAGATCGCGAAAGGACGCTCTTTGAACGTGTAGTACCCGTTGCCCCTCGGGTTCTTGTCGATGTAGGGAATCGCGATCAGCCCGACAACGATCAGTCCGGGGAACACCACACCGGCCAACCACGGATCGAAATAAACGAGCATCTCCTGAAGACCGAGGAAATACCACGGCGCCTTGGCCGGATTCGGTGCGATGTTCGGGTCGGCCGGCTGCTCCAAGGGGGCGGGCAGCATGATCGCCCAGACGATCAAAAACGCGGTGAACAGAATCAGCGCGATGAACTCGATGTAGACCAGGTCGGGCCAGACCAGCACCTTGTCGTCCGCGCCCGCCTCGGTCAGCGGCTCACCGCGTTCGATCTTCCCGTCGTTGACGGCCGCCTGGCGGAACGCCAGCCAAAGGAAAAAGCTAACCACAAAGAGCAGCATGACGATCGGCACGTTGTCGGCCTTGGTCACGATCTTGTTGAAGTTCGGGTCGAGGCAGCTCGCGAAGAATGTCAGCGCCGCGAGGGCGGCGAGCGGACCGGCCACCGACGGCTTGGTGATCCAGCGATAAGCGACCAGGAACACCGTCAGTCCCGTCACGGACAGAATCAAGAACCAATGCGGCAGGCACAGATAGTTGATCGCGCTCTTGACGCCCTCCAGGGCGGATGTAGCGGCCAGCATGTTCGACATTTCGGTTAGCTCACCAATTTCTTGCGATTACGGGTATCCCGACCGGTGAAACCGGCTTGCCGGTCGCCGGATGGGGTCATCGTCGGCTACAGCGGCCCACTGATTCCGCCGTCCTTCCGCACCCGCCAAAAATGCACGGCGAGCAGGACCGTCACGACAACCGGAAGAAGGACGCAGTGAAGAACATAAAACCGCAGCAGCGCATTGGGGCCGACGAAGGTACCGGCCAGAAGCCCAAACCGGGCGTCCGAACCGCTGTGTACCAGCGGCACGCCCCCGATCTGCAGAAACGCCGCACCCGGTCCTTCGGAGCCCACCAGCGGCGTCGCCCGGGCCATGTTGGAACCCACCGTAATGGCCCACATCGCCAACTGGTCCCACGGCAGCAGGTATCCTGTAAAGGAAAGCAACAGCGTCAGCACGAGCAGGATCACGCCAATGCTCCAGTTGAACTCCCGCGGGGGCTTGTAGCTGCCCGTCAAGAAGACGCGCAACATGTGCAGCCAGATCGTGATGACCATGGCGTGAGCGCCCCACCGATGCAGCTCGCGCTGCAGGCCGAGCGTTACGTGGGCCCGAAGTCCTTGAATATCAAAGTAGGCATACTCGACGGTGGGCCGGTAATAGAACATCAACAGCACGCCGGTGATGATCTCGACCAAGAACAGGAAAAACGTGAGCCCCCCCATGCACCAGGTAAACGAGAGACGAATGCCGCTCTTGCGAACCGCCACGGGATGCAGATGCAGAAAGACGTTGGTCAGTATCGCCATCGCCCGGGTGCGCCGGTCGCGCGGCACGCCGTGGCGCATCACGCTTCCCCATATCTGTCCTTCCCGGACCCAGTTTAACAACCGCCCAAGCATGTTGAGTTAGCGTCCTTTCAAGCAGCGTTAGTCGTGCGTGCGGTCCGTTAGACCTCGAGAAAACTACCCGGCTGATTCCACTGCCCGAGTTCGTACTGGTACTTCTTGCTCTTGTCCACAATCAGAATCCCGTCGTCGACGAAGAGCCGAAACCGCTCGAGCGGTCGCGGTGTTGGACCCTCGAAGTTGATCCCGTCAGGCAGGTAGCCGCTTCCGTGACAAGGGCACTTGAACTTCAGATCGTTAGGCAGCCAGTTCGGGATGCAGCCCAAGTGCGTACAGATAATGCTCAGCGCGGCAATGCGGTTTCCGTCGCGAATCAGCCATATCCCCTGGGGCTTGTAATCCTCGATCACGGCACCGGGCTGCATCTCCAGGTACCGCTGCACCTTGCCCACGCGGACGCGGGGATCAGGCTCCTCGAGAACATTGGGCATCATAAACCGAGCGAACGCGGGTCCGACCGCGACGCCGGTGCCCAGACCGAACGCGCTCCAGCCGATGGCCAACGCCGCACTGCCCGCCACGCCACGACGCGCCATGTCGGGATCGTCCTTCGCCTTTCGCGCCGCCTGCATCACCTTGGTTTGTCGCGCATCGGGAGGCAGATCGGCCAGCGCCTTGCGTTCGAAGGCCTCCGCCGAGTCCGGCATCGACTCCTGTCGTCGCAGAATACCCGCGCTGCCGCCTCGTGACGTCGCAGCCCGAAGCAGCGCGGCGATCGCGGGGTCCGGCTCTCCCGCCATGGACGTCGGCGCCGCGGTCGCTACGGCTTTGGCTGCGGGGGCAACCGGCTCTGGAACCTTCGCAGGCGCGGGCGCTTCGGGTGACTTGGCTGGGGCGGCGGGCTTGGCCTCCGCTTCGGTCGGTGCCGCCGGTGCGGGTGCAGGAGCCGCCGCACTCACTTCCGACACGACAACGTCGAACTTGATCACGTCGACGGGGCACTCCTCGGCCGCGTCGACTATGTTCTCGGATCGCGGACCCGTAAAATCGGGCGTTAGCGCCTCCGGACGTATGATGCACGTGTCATCCGTGACCTCGAACACGTCCGGCGCCGCGGTCTCGCAGGCATCGCAAACGATGCAGCCCTCCTCGATCCAAACCTTCGTGATGACTTCTTTGGTAGCCATTGGCTTGTCCTTGCAAAACGCGTCCCAGACTGCCTACGCGCGACCGTGTGCCTTGAGCGCTGCAGCGACCTTGCCCCGGACCGCCGGAGACGGGTCGGACTTTAACCGTTCGATCATTTCCCACAAGCCGCCGTTCTTCAGCTTCGACGCGGCATCAACGGCCGCGATCAAAATCTGCTCGACCTGCGCCGGGGGCAGCGGATAGCGACGGATCACGCCGCCCTCATCGCGCGTGTGATATCTCTCACCCGACTCGAGGAACTTCCGGTCCAACAGATCCAAGAGCGTCGCCGCACCCGCATCGCTACCCAACCGGGCCAGGGCCAGCGACGCCGACCATTCCACTTCACCCTCAGATCGCAGACGCGTTCGCTTGAGCGCCTCGATGACGACCACATCGCCCACGCCGGCAAGCACGGATAGGCAGGTACAAGCCATGAGCCTCGTCTCATCGGTGAAAGCTCCGTCGAGCAGAGCGGTCATCGGTTCGATCGCCGCGGTCACACGCGGCTCGGCCCGTAATTCCACAAGCTCCTGCATTGCCACTTGAACGAACGGCTCTCGCCCGCCGCGGACAAGCTCGACCAGAAACTCAATCGCCGAGGGTCGCCCGGTCCGGCCCAGCGTGCGAATGAGGAATTCGAGACGCCGCGAGCGGATGCCAACCTGCGCCGCCCCGCCCAGTTCCTCGAGCCGATCCAGCACCGCCAAGTCCGCATCCACCATCGAGCTAACGCGGCGCGACACGTCGTCGAGTTCTTCCGTCGAGAAGCTCGACTCTTTACCCTTGTCTTTGAGGCGAACGCTCAGCTCGAGCGCGGTCTGCCACAGCTCCTTTTCACGGGGCAGCAAAATGCCAAAGCTTTTTTCGCCGATCGTGGCCTCCAGCGTCTGGAGAAGCTCAGCGATCGGTCGCTCCTCAGAAGTTACCGGCCCGCCGAAAAGCAGCACCACGCAAACCGCCCCACCCACGATCGTCCCAATAATCATCAACGGAACGAGGAAGAAACGCCCGAGCAGCGAGAACGTTATCGGCGCCAGATCGGTCGCATCCGGCGAAAGCTCGGACCCGGCATCCGCAGCGGCGTCTCGCGCATTCTCGTCTGGTCGCGGTGTTTCAGTCATCGGATCGAACTCACAACCGTGCCTCCGGCGAACTACCTGAGCGTGACGCAAAAAAGCGAGTCCGCTACTGAATCGTCCATTCTTCGGCCCGCCCGCCACACCTCAAGAGTTTGTGAAAAAAATCACAAACTCGGGCCGCAATTCGGGTGGCGGTTCGTTCCGCCACCCTGGTTCTTCAGCGCAGCAAACCCTCCAACGGTGAACCATCTAAACATGGCTCGTTCTTGGGAAGGCCGGGCAGCTTGTCCGGAAAGACCCACGACCGAGGAAGATGGCTTGATCAAACATCGGTCCTTGGCATTGTCCGGCGTCGCGCCCGACCGGTCAAGCGTGACGCTTCGGTGGGTTCACTTAACGTGAAGCACACCGACCATCGAAACGAACGTCCGACCGCCGATTCGGACCGCATACTCGTTAGCGCCCTGTCGCTGGACAAGTGCGTTGACGAGGCCGGCTCGCCCGCCCGCCTTGGATTGTACGCACGTCAAGCCCGCAAGATCGTCGTGAATCGGTACAAAACCCTGTTGTACGACGTACGCCGCCAGTGGCCCGTGAACGCTGCCGGTTACCGGGTCTTCGTCGACACCCGCGGCCGGCGCAAAGAAACGCGACTGCACATGTATGGAGGGGGTCAGCGTCTTGGTCGTCGCCAGCGACATACCGCGCAGCCGCTCCTTTCGCATCAGGTCGCCGAGTACGGCGAAATCCGGGCGCGCGTCGCCCAGCACCCGTGTATCCTTTACGAACACCAGGACATCGCGATCCTGCGTCTCGACGATCGGAATCGAACGCTCGAACGCATCGACCGGCAGCCTCAGCATCTCGGCGAGGCTCGCCCTGTCGAGCGGATGCTCGTGAAGCCGCGGATCGATCAGATCGAGCCAAATCATCCACCCCGCCTCGTCACCCGGCAGACGTTCCAGAAACGCGGTCAACCAACCCGACCGCGTCTCGATGCGCACCCGTACGCTCTCGCCATCCGCCGGGGCACGCATCCGACCCGCCTCGGCCAGCGCCCGAACGCCCGCAATCGTCGCATGACCGCACATGTCCACTTCCATGCCGGGCGTGAACCAGCGGAACCGGACTTCGTGTGCGGCTTCCTCGGTGCTCCTGGATGGATCGGGGATGCTGGGCGGAAGAACGAACGTGGTCTCGCTCAGATTGAACTCGGCCGCGATGGCCTGCATGTTCGCGGCGTCGAGCCCTTCGCAATCAAGCACAACGGCGGCCGCGTTCCCCGCAAACGGCTGCGCCGTGAACGCATCGACAACGTAGTAAGCCCGCTTCGTCATGCCGGCAGGATAACACGATCCGCCTGCGGAATCACACGCGCCACCAGGACGATCCCGGCGTAAAGTGCCCCATCCCTTGCGGCAAGAAAAGGGTGGGACGGTACGTCACGCCGTCGATCGAGCGCGACGGGACGGGTCGGGTTCGGATTGGCTCCGCTGCCTCGACCGTGTAGATTAGGCTTTTGAGCCACTGCGGACCCGCCGGGAAGCCGGACTTGAAGCGGTGGCGCGAGCCTCAAGGCCAGGCCGGGAAGCCGGATCCGAAAATGACCTCCAAGCAGATTAGGCAGCAGTTTCTCGATTTCTTCGCGTCGAAGCAGCACACGATCGTGGAGTCCTCGCCCGTGGTGCCGTTCGACGATCCGACGCTCATGTTCACCAACGCGGGCATGAATCAGTTTAAGGACGTCTTCCTCGGCACCGGATCGCGTTCGTACACCAGGGCGGCCGACACGCAGAAATGCATCCGCGCCGGCGGCAAACACAACGACCTCGACGACGTCGGCCAGGACACCTACCACCACACCTTCTTCGAGATGCTGGGGAACTGGTCGTTCGGCGACTACTTCAAGAAGGAGGCTATCGAGTGGGCGTGGGA
>JADFRH010000147.1 GCA_022561415.1 Planctomycetota bacterium | reverse complement strand
CACCCCGTCACAATTTAAACAAGGGCCAAAAGGGCGATATTCCAGACAATTCTAGCACTTCCAAGGCTCGAATGCAGGTTTTCGGAACGCGGAGGCAGTGAATCCACGTGAGCGAAGGAGTTTTAACGCTATTTCGTCATAACTATTTACTACTTAGAAACTTAAGACTCCACATTCATAAGGAGAAGCGGATTTGACACTACGTTTGATTTCATATAGTATATGTATATATTGTTATAATTCGATCAATCGGATTGCGGAGGGTAAATAGATGAAAACGAAATGGATTGCCAAGGACCCTAGCTCTGAAGTGGCCATGACTGATCGCAGTGACGGAGTATACGGGAGTCCGCTTGCGCTAAACGATGTTCATTCAAAATCGAACCTGACGTATGTAGCCGCAGTCGAGCGGCCAACAAAGCTGGCCGAGGTACAGGCAGCCGTTCGCCGGGCCGGGCGCGAGCGTGGAACGGTAGATCGCGTTGAACAGGAACTTGAATGTGTTGTGCGGCTGGCTGCGGAATTGTACGCGGAAGCCGAACATGACGATCCGACCCTTGCCGTACTTGACCTCGGCCACGGCCGTGCGGTTGCGGAGGTAGTCCTCGCCGAGAATCCATCCGCTCAGCAATACCATGTTGTCCGCGTAGGTCGCGACCGACGTGACCGGTTGCTTGGCCACCTTTTTCTTGATTTCGGCTTCGGTGAGTACCCGCGCCGGTGCGTTCTTCTTGTTCGTGCTACCACCCGGCTTCTTGCTGTCCGCCGGTTTCAGTGCGGCCTTGCCGATCTCGAACGCCTGCGATCGAGAGAAAGTCGCGGAGGCCTCAGCGCCGAATCCGTATCCCAGCGGGTGCGTGTTGTTGACGCGGATGCGAAGGAGCGAGCCGGGGCAGAAGAACTTGTCGCGCGGCAGGCCCTTCAGCGCGTTGCGCATGGGGACGTGAAAGAGATCGGTCGCCAGTTCGGTGGCCGAGTCCATCAGCACAAGCGTGCCGCCCGCTTCGACGAACCGTTCGAGCTGCATCGCACCGTCTTGGCCGATGCCACCGGCGTACGGCGGGGGCATGTCCTTGTCGCTGGCACCGTCGAGCAGTCGTCTCAGCGACTGGTCCGGCAAGATGATGCAGTCGAAACGGTCGCGCAGGCTGCCGGCGCGAATCTCTGCATTGTGAATCGTCGTGTAAGGGAAGTCGAACTGCTCGAGCGTGTATCGCGTCCAGCCTTCGTCCATGCTCGATGTCCACGTCTGATAGAGCGCGGTTCGCGGACGGGTCATGGCTCTGAGGTTGCGCCGCGGCGGCAGCATGGTGAGCGGTGCGAATCGTCCGGGGATTCTCGCGGTAAGGTCGCGCACGCGCGCGGTAAGATCGCCGTCGGCGTCGCCGGGCGTGATGACAATGCTGCCTACCGTGTGCTCCTGGTGTTCGGTCGCCAGAACCGACGCCGCGAACCCTTCGGCTAGCAGTGCGTTGACGATCCGGTAGTCGCTGTTGCCCTGTCGCTTCGTGATGTAACCGGCCGGCGCTGGAGTGGCGGGCGGAACAGCCTTTGACGCCTCGACTTTGGCGACGCGTTCGAGCGAGGCCGCAAACGGCGAAACGACTTCCACGCTACTGACGCCCATCTGAATCGGCAGCGTCCAGCCGGCCGAATCGTAGGGCGACTCGGCCGGTCCGTCCTTGTATTGGCGTCGGTCGGGGTAGAGCTGCCGCTCCATCATGTCTTTGAGATGAGGGCGATAGGGCTGCGACGCGAGCATCACGTGTGTCCCGACCGGATACTCGATGCCGTCGGCCGTGAAGGGTTCGGTCGCGGCGTGAACCTCGATGCCGCCGAGGCGAAGAATCTCGAGCATGTGGGCGGCCGCCCCCGGATCGTGCTGATCGGGCGGGACCAGCCACGCAAAGGGGGGCTCTTGGGCTCCTTTTTTCAAGGATTTTTCGCTGAGCGCCAGGTGATTGCGCACAAAGCGATCGCGGTATCGCGCGCCGAGGGTGAAGAGCCCGCGGCAGGCGAGCAATTCGTAGTCGACGACGTCGCGCAGTCGCCACCAGCCGCCGGGCCAGGGCTCGGGGAAGTTGACGGCCGGCGTGTAGCTGGGGAAGCCGCGTCCGCCGCCGCGCAAGTCGCGGTATTCTTGAAAAATGGGTGACGCAAAGTTGGCACTGGCCGCCTCGGTGAGAATGCCCACGATGTTGTGACGGTAGGGCGTCGTGCGGTTTCCGCCTTGCCACCAGTTGTCGAAGATGGCCTTATAGATGACGCCGGTCTTGCCGTTCTCTTGAAGTTCGGTGGCCATGTGCCCGCCGATGAGCAGCAGCGACTGGTGGATCAGCGGGTCGACGTTGGGGTTGACCGGGTCGAAAAAGGGCGGCACGAAGAAGCGTGCGCCGCGATTGCCCATCTGGTGAATGTCGTAGGAGATGGTCGGGTACCATTCGTGGTAGAGCACTTTGGTCAGCGTGCGAATTTCTTTCAGGTTCAGCATGAACCAGTCGCGGTTGTTGTCGTGTCCGGCGTACTTTTGATAGAGCCAGGGCATCCAGCCGGCCTCAAAGGGGGTGCCGAGATATTTTTCGTACCAGTCGATGATCTTGTTGTTGCCGTCGGGGTTCGCCGAGGGGACGAGCAGGATGATGCAGTTGTCGAGGATTTCGCGCGTGCGTGGGTCGTTGCCGCCGGCCAGGACGTACGCGAGTTCCATGGCCATCTGTGGTCCGGCGCACTCATTCGAGTGCAGACCCGTCGTGACGACAATGGTGGTCTTGGCGTCGCGAAGGGTGGCCGCTCGATCGGCTTCGTTTGACAGCAATCGCGGGTCGGCGAGTTTGTGTTGCAGCGTGCGGTACTTGTCGAGGTTGCGGATGGTATCGGCACTGCTGATTTCGACGAGCAGATAGGGGTTGCCTTCGGTCGATTCATCGAGGCGTCTGACATGGATGCGGTCTGAGGCGGCGCCGAGTTTGTCGAAGTATTCAACAATGGTTTCCCAGCGGGCGAGCTTGTAGTCGGCGCCGACCTTGTGACCTATGACCGACTCGGGCGTGGGAACGCCCCGCACCGGCGCTGCGGCTTGGGCAATGGCCGGTCGAACGCTGACACAGGCGGTCAATACGATCGAGAAGGCTACCGATCCGAGAATCATCAACGATCGAGGCATTGTTTCCCTCTTCCTTTCCGGCCGATCCCTGGTTGGTGCCTTGTGGAACCGACTTTCCATTCGGTCGTTTTCGGCTGCACTGCGGCGGTTGACCGACTGGAAAGTCGGTCCCACACACTTTTTCAACGGCGAGCTACGCGCCGTTCCATTGCAACGCTTCGGACAGCGGCTTTTTCGGGAGATCGGGGACGACGCAGTCATCCGCTGGGTAGCCGATCGGCATCAGCAGGTACGGCTTTTCGTTCGCCGGCCGGCCCAACAACTCACGCAGGAACTTCATCGGACTCGGCGTGTGCGTCAAGGTCGCCAGCCCGACCAAGTGGCAGGCCATCAGGAACATCCCGGCTGCGATCCCCGTCGACTCGGCCGGATAATAGTTGTGGACACGCTTTTCGTCGAGGATTTCCCAGTCGATGCGAAACAAGACGACCAGCCACGGGGCGATTTCAAGGAAGGGCTTGCTCGCGTCGGTGCCGATGGGTTCGAGGGAGTCGAGCCATTCCTTGGGGAATCGTCGGCCGTAGTTTTCTCGTTCCTCTTCCTCGGCCGCGAGCCGAATCTCGTGTTTGAGCTTCGGATCATCGACCACCACGAACCGCCAGGGCTTGCGATTGGCGCCGCTGGGCGCGGTGTGTCCGATTTCAATGACGCTCTCGACGAGTTCGCGGGGTACGCTTTCGTCGCTGAACACGCGGCAGCTACGGCGCGTCTGCATTTCGCGCAGCAGCGAATCGGCCCGGGCGGACATGCCGGTCGGGTCTTGTCGCGGAAAGTCGTAGGGAATCATTCGTGCCGGCAAACCTGTCCTCCAGCGAGTCGGACCTTCGTCGCGGGCATTATGTCGGGGGCGCATGATCGAGTCCAATCGCGTGCAGCGCGTTTCGACCTTGACCCGGACAAGCCGGACTCAGGTTGAACAGTCCTGCGGCGCGGGGATCAGGCAGATGAACGCCAGCGGCTCGTTGCCGCTGTTGACGAACTGGTGCTCTTCGCTCGCGGGCACGAAGATTACGTCACCGGCCTTGAAGGGGCGATCGCCCTGCACGGATTTCGCGACGCCGGTCCCTTTCAGAATGAGGATTTCGTGCTCGTAGGGGTGGCTGTGGTGGGGTGAATGGCCGCCCGGTTCCACCTCGAAGTGCCGCATGTGAAAATTGTCGGCCTTGTCATCCGGTCCGACCAGCATGCGCATCTTCACGCCGCTCGCCCCCTCCATGGTCACGTCCGTCTGGTCGTGCGAATCGATCGATTGTACTTTCATTTCGTGGTCTCCCTACGCCGACCTTTATACTTCGTCGGCCTTACAAATCCACTCGGAGCCGGCCGGTGCGTAGTCGAGCAGTTCGGCTTCCGTGAAGTAGAGGGCGATCTCGGTGGCGGCCGTCTCGGGGGCGTCGCTGCCGTGGACCAGGTTGTACGACTTGCTCGAACCGAAGTCGCCGCGAATCGTGCCTGGGGCGGCCTCATAGCCGAACGTCTTGCCCATCAGCGCGCGAGCGATATCGATGGCCCGCTCTCCGGCGAGCACCATGACGACCACCGGCCCGCTGGTGATGTAGTCGATGAGCGGCGGGTAGAACGACTTACCCTTGTGCGGGGCGTAGTGCGTCTCGGCGAGTTCGCGCGAGATGCGCATCAGCTTCATGCCCGCAATCACGAGCCCTTTGCTCTCGAATCGCTCGATGATTCTTCCGCAGAGCCGGCGCTGAATCGCGTCGGGTTTGAGTATGATTAGCGTTCGCTGCAATGTGTACTCCTTGCACTCTCGTGTTGTTATGTTGACGCACGGACCGCTTTGACCATCGCGTCCAGGTTTTCTTCCGGGACAAGCTGCGGATCAAACGTACACCCCGGGGCGACGATCATCGGGTGATTCCCGGCCTGACGCAAGGCGTCGTGGACTTCTTCTTCCACCTGCGGCGGCGATCCCTTTACCAGCGTGCCGAGGTTGTCGACCCCGCCGCACACGGCGGACTTGACCTTGCCAACCACCTCGGAAATCGCCGGGCCGGCCGCTCGGTCCGCCCAGTTGATGCCGTGTACCGGGTAGGCGGCGAACGCATCGAAGTTACTGGCCACGCCGCACACGTGCAGCATGTTGAACCGGGCGCCGCGTGCGGCGCTTAGAATCTGCCCGTCGCCGGTGCGCACCAACTGGTCATACACATCCGGTCCGTTTTCCTCCGTGTCGACCCAGTCGTCTCGCACGCTCAGGAAGATGCCGTCCGCGCCGGCTTCGATGCACTTGGCGGCGAAGTTCGCCTGCGACGCCGCGATGGCATCGAGGGCCATGCCCACCGATCCCCGATCCTCCACCAGTAGCTCGCTGAGTCTGTGATCGACCGGGTTGACCGGACCGCCAAGCGTCGGCGGACGGGAGGTGCCCGAGCTTCGCGGTGTGACGACGCGGCGAAGAAGCGTCCACGCGTTAAAGAGCGTGGTAATCATCAGCACCTTGCCTTTCAGTTCGCTCGCCAGCGATCGAATCAGCTCAAGCTGACTCGCGTAGGCGTCTTCATCGCCGCGCAGTACGGGCAGGTCTCCAAGATCATCGGCCGAGCGCACTTCGCGACGGGTCGGATACCCGTTGTCGTTCATGATTTTGAGGAAGTCGAGCTGATGCCGCTCGAGATGTTTGAGGTGCGCCTGGACCGCGGGCGGACCGCAGTGGCATTCTGGTGGGAAATGATACCAGTAGCTAACGGGCGTCCGGTCGGGTTGTTCACCGCGCAGGACGGCCGTCATGCGTTCGATTCGGGTCATGGTCGTCATGCCCGGAATCTATAGGCCGGGGCACCGATGTGCAATGTTACACGTCGGTGCCACCGCTTGGTGGATGTTTGTCCGCCCGGGCGGTCGAATGTGCTTCGCACCTACGGCTTGGCGGTGCCCTGTTTGGTCGGCACTTCGGCGACGGTCAGCGTCGGGAGCAGATTGTATTCCTGAAAGATGATCCCGATTCGTCGGCGGCGAAAGATGGTTCGAGCCCGATCCGACAGCTTGGCGAGCAGGTCGGTGTCGCGTTCCTCCCGAGGGATGGTGACGGTGAAGGGAACGAGGTGGAGCCGGCGCCGAATTCCTTCGTCGACGTTTCTGATGGACGGCGTGTGGTTCCCAATGATCACCAGCTTGAACTGCGGCACGAACTCGAACGGATCCTGCCGCATGAAGCGCGCC
>JADFRH010000146.1 GCA_022561415.1 Planctomycetota bacterium | reverse complement strand
GCCTCGAAGGGGACCAACTTCCGAGAAAACGTGGCTGAAACGCTCACGGGCCATGCCCCTGGCACCCGTCCCGCCGCCTTGCCATTCTAGTTCCGCAGTCCGTCGGGCTGGCGGAGCCCGCGCGCCCTACGGGTGGCCAACATGCGATTTCCCAGCGCCCGATCGACCTCGCGGTAGGCGAGGACCGACGGGCGCGGCGGTCATCGCACCTCGATCTGCTGCACGCCGACGGGCGCCTCTCCGATCGCGACGCGGCGCTCCAGGCCGTGCTGGCTCGCGAGCAGACCCGCTCGACGGGAATCGGTTTGGGATTGGCCGTGCCGCACGGCAAGTCTCGGGCATGCGCTGCGCTGGCGATGGCCGTGGGCAAGCCGGCCGAGCCGATGGAGTTCGACGCCATCGACGGCAAGCCCTGTTCGTTCATCGTGCTGCTGACCAGCCCGATCGACGAGACCGGCCCGCACATCCAGGCCCTGGCCGCCGTCAGCCGCCTCTGGCAAAACGCGGCGTTTCGCCAGGGCGTCCTCGAAGCCAAATCCGCCGACCAGCTCTACGCCGCGTTCGAGCAGCATCAGGCGTAGGGACTGCGCTGTTGAAGGTTTCAAGGTTTTGACGTTTCGACGTGTTGACGTTTCGACGTTTCCTGTTCTACGTTCTATGAAACTGACGGTCGAGATCGGCTCGGGTGAGTTTCAGCGTGGTGGGTCGGCCATGAGGGCAACTGCTGGGCTTGTCGATCAGCTCTTTCTTTTCAAACAGGGCGTCGATCTCTTCCGGCGAGAGCGGGTCGCCCGCTTTGACGGCCGCCTTGCACGCCATCATGCTCAGCACGCTGTCGAGCACTACGTCCGGTTTCGTTTGCCCCGCCTGCTGCGTCAGGAAATCGATCAGGTCTTTCATGAACGACACGACGTCCGTGTCCTTGAGCAGTGCCGGAAAGCTCTGCACGGCCACGCTGTCTGAGCCGAAGGGCGTTATCTCCAGACCGAGCTTGGTCAGCAGATCGGCGTTGGATTCCAAGAGAGCGGCCTGTTGCGGCGTGACACTGACCGTCTCGGGCAGCAGCAGCCGCTGCGACTGCAACGAGCCGGTGGTGATGCGCTGCCTCAGTTGCTCGTAGATCACGCGCTCGTGCAGGGCGTGCTGATCGACAATCACAATTCCCTCTTCAGTCTCGGCCACGAGGTATAGATTGTGCATCTGTATCGCACGGGGTCGGCGCGTTTCGTGCGTGAACCCTCTCTGCGGCGATCCGGCCTCGGCTACGTCAGCGCTGCTTCCCGGTTGTCGGTCGGTATTCGATGGGGGAGTGCCATACAGCGACTTCCACATCCGGGCCGGGTCCATACCGGTGTCCATTCGCCCGCCGCCCGGACCGGAAAATTCTGAATTCTGAATTCTGAATTCTGACTTCGTTTCGCCGCCCCCGTATCCCGGCGACCGCGAAGAGCCCGGCTGGATGGGCGTCATGCCCTTGAGCGCACCGGCCAGGTCGTGGCGCATGCGATCCTGCTGCGCCTCACTGACGGTTTGCGCGGCTCGACGCGTGTTCAGCGCGGGCGTCAGGTCGGCCTTGTGAAACGTCTCACGAAGCGCGCTGAGCACCTGCGAGTGGATCAGTTGCGGATCGGCGAAGCGGACTTCGATCTTGGTTGGGTGAACGTTGACGTCCACGTCGCGCGGGTTCACGGTCAGGAACAAAAAGACGACGCCGTGCCGGTTGGGTTCGGTCAGGCCGCGGTGGGCCTCCTTGATGGCGTGCTGAATGTAGCGGTCGCGAACGTACCGGCCATTGACAAAGACGTACTGCCACTGCGCCGTCGCCCGCGACTGCGCCGGGGGCGCGACGTAGGCCTCGAGTTCGACATCGCGTTCGTTGCGGTGAACGTGCAACAATGCTGCGGCCAGCTCGGGTCCGTAGAACTTGGCGATGCGCTCGCTCAGCGTTGCGCAGCCCGGCAGGTTCTGCTTGACCTTGCCGTTGTTGGTGAGCTCGAACGCGATGGAGGGATGGGCCAGGGCGAGGCGGGCGAGTTGTTCGTTGATGTGCCCCGTTTCGGTCGAGTTGGTGCGCAGGAATTTTCGCCGGGCGGGCACGTTGAAAAACAGGTCGCGGATTTCGATGGTCGTGCCGACCGGGCAACCGGCCGCCTGCGCCGTTTCGACTTTGTCGGCCACCACGCGGATCTCGTTGCCCTCGATCGAATCGGGTCGGCGGGACGCGACGCGGAGCTTCGAGACCGACGAAATACTGGCCAGCGCCTCGCCGCGAAAGCCCAGCGTGCTGATTGAATACAGGTCGTCCTCGGCGATAATCTTGCTGGTGGCGTGGGGCATCACGGCCAGGCGCAGCTCCTCGGCCGACATGCCGCAGCCGTCGTCGGTGACGCGGATGAGCTGCTTGCCGCCCTCTTCGATCGTGACGGCGATTCGCGTGGCGCCGGCGTCGACCGCGTTTTCGAGCAGCTCCTTGACGACGCTGCCGGGGCGTTCCACGACCTCACCGGCCGCGATCTTCTTGATGAGAAGATCGGGCAGGACGCGGATTTTGCACTCGGTGGTTACGATCATAGGGGTCTTTCGCTGGCTCCCGCTCGTAACGACACCGGCGGATGCAACGCGCCGGATCGCCGCCGCGAGTATAATCGCGGGCGGTGGCCAAACAAAGTGTGGTGTGGGACCGGCTTTCCAGCCGGTCAGGATCCCGGCGCGCCGGGAGAAAGTTCGTCCCGCAGTTTCGAGATTGCTTCCAAGAGCTTTACAATGCGCGTGGCACCCTGTGAAACACTTGTGAATAGAAACGAATGACTCTGTCGAGACGTCCCATTCTGCTTCACGTCGGGCCGTCGGACGAGGTCGACTCCGCAACGTCGGCCAGGGCGAATGCGCTCTCGAACGGGTTCGACGGGGTCGAGATCGCACTGCCGGACGTGGAAGAGCCTACGATCGTACGACCGGCGGCCGACGGCGCGGTGATCGCGGTGGCGGCCACGTGCCAATCAACGGATGTCGAGAGCGGTCTGGCCGAGGTGTCCGCCTTGCTCCGTTTGGCCGCGACGTGCCGGGCAACCTGCCTGAATCTGACGCTTCCACCGGTCGATGGGTGCGAGGGCGGCGCCGGTTTCTCGCGATACCAGGACGGGCTCAACTTCGCCTATCGTGTGCTCTACGACTTGCGGCATGAGGCCGAGGGCGCCGGCGTGGCCATCGCGATCGAGGCGGCCACCGGCGGCGGTCTGCTCTCACCGGTTGAGCTTGGCGAGATCATCAACCAGGCCAACTCACCGGCCGTGGGTGTTTGTTTGGATGTAACGCGTGTTTCCCGCGTCGGTGTTGTCGAGGATTGGATCGCGACGCTAGGGTATCGAGTCAAATCGGTGCGCGTCGAGCTCTTAGATGAGCGTGAGCTTGATACGTTGGCTGACGCGCTGGCTGCCGCTGGTTACGACGGTCCGGTGATCGTCCAAGGCACCGACGATCCGGACCGGCTTCGAGCCGCTGTGGCGCGACTCGCCGGCGCCGCGTGATAATTGGTGTAGGCTACCAGCCCTTTGAGAACGTCTGTGGGACCGACTTTCTAGTCGGTCACGCGCCGCTCGTGGCCCGAAAACGACCGACTGGAAAGTCGGTCCCACAAGACATTCCTGTTTTCCAACAGGTTGCTACGGCGATAGGTCGACAAGTACCGACCGGATCGCTTTGGCAAACAGTTCCTGAGCGTGCTCATTCGGGTGGGCGTCGTGGCCATTGACCATGAGCTCGGCCGGTTCCATGCCGGCAATGGACGGCAACAGGTCAACCACGTCTACATTGTTTGTCTCGAAGAACTGTTTTACGCGCGTGTGAATGGCGTGGGCGTCGAATGTCTTCCCGCCCGATTGAACATAGGGCAACAGCGCAACGTGCAGGCGGACGTTGGCGTCGCGGCAGACCTGGATGATCGCGTGAAGCTGCCGCTCGTAGGCCTGCCACACTTGGGGATCGGCGTAACCATCGGCCAGCCAGTCGTGATATCCCGATACCGTTCGCGCTCGTGGGACGCTGATCCGCCGATAGAGATAGTCCATCAGGCACGAGCTGTCCGGGTTGAACCATCGCGGCTGCGGCGGATGGATCGGGTTGAAATCGCCGGTGGTGGGCAGCAGTTTCTCGATGTCGTTGGGCACCCAACACAGCACGACCTCGTCGATGGCGTAGCCGGCAATCATGTCGCGGATCGGCGTGAGCTGGTCGCCCGTGCCCCAGCCGGGTTTGGCCACGTTCATGACTTCGGTTCTCGCGCCAAGCATAGACCCAAGCCGGTCGGGGAAGCGGTCTTCGGTGTTTTCAATCCCCCAGCCGTAGGTGAACGAGTCTCCCACGAACGCGATGCGCCGCGTGCCGGACGGCTTCTTGACGGCCCATTCCTTGTCCCGGCAGCCCAGCGAGTTGAGCCGCGTGTAGAGCGCGAACCATCGCTGCGACGGCACCGACCAGCCGAACGGATCCGTCTCGACGCACAGAAATCGAAAATAGGTTTCGCCTGCCAGCCCCGCAGCGCCCAGTATACAGAGCAGGACGAGCGCGTTGCCCGTAACCAAGCCGAGCTTGCGAAACCGCGCCTTGGGGAAAAAGCGAAAAAAGCACCATGTGTGAATCACAACCGAGATGAACAACAGCCACCACAGCGCATAGTCGACTGGATATCCGAACAGGCCGCTGGTCAGCATTCGACGCGCTCCAGCGAGAGGTCGAGCGCCGGGGCCGAGTGGGTCAGCGCCCCGATCGAGATTCGTTCGACGCCCGTCTCGGCCACCGCTCGCACGGTCCCCAGCGTGATGCCGCCCGACGCTTCGAGCTGCACCGTGCCTTCGAGTGCGTTGGCGTTGCGAATCGCCACGGCCTGGCGAAGCTGGTCGAGCGAAGAATTGTCGACGAGGATGACGTCAATGCCGACGACCTTGCAGAGCTCTTCGACCTGCGCGAGCGTTTGCGCTTCGACCTCGATAAATGTCGGTTTTACTCTGGAGCGGTCCAGGCGATTGAGCATGTCAAACACCGCACTCGCCATCCGCGACGGCTCGATGCCGGTCAGGTGGTTGTCCTTGATTAAGACCGCGTCGTAGAGACCGAAGCGGTGGTTGGTTCCGCCGCCGCAGCGCACGGCGTACTTGTCGAGCTGTCGCCAGCCGGGCGTCGTCTTGCGGGTGTCGCAGATGGTCGCGGTCGTACCGGCCACCGCGTCTACATACGTGCGTGTCAGCGTGGCAACACCGCTGAGGCGCTGCAAGAAATTGAGCACGGCGCGCTCGGCCGCCAGCACCTGAGCGAGCGGGCCGCGGATCGTAGCGAGTTCGGTGGGGATCGACTCGATTCGCGCCCCGTCCCGACCGGCGTCGGTCCAGGTGATTTCGATCGACGGGTCGTACGCACGCACGACGGCCGGCGCGATCTCTCGACCGGCGAATACGCCTGTTTGTTTCGCCACTACACGAAACGCGGACGCTTCATGGGAGTCAATCGTCAGGGCCGAGGTCAGATCGCCTGTGCCGAGGTCTTCGTCTTTGGCCAGCTCGATCAGTCGGCGGATGTCGTCATGGTCTCCAAGCGTCATGTCCCTGCCGATTGTCGCCCGCTTCCACGCGGATGCAAGCCGAGAATCGCGCGTAGTTCTGTCTGAAAGGCCGAATCGGTTAGGAAAATGTTTCGTCGCGTATGCTGAAATCGAATCACAAAGTGCTTTCTTTCCATGGTATGAGCCATTTGGACAATTTCAGTTGAATCGTGTAACCCGTTCGGTTAAGCTGAACGGTTGTTGTTTGGTGAAGCGGAAATGATGGATCGCCGCGCATCAGATTCGAATGGTTTGTCAATTCGACCGAGACGGAGGCGGGTGTACATGATGGTCAGCAGAAACGTACTTCAATTGATTGCGGTTGTCATGTTGGTGGCGCGCGTGGCACTCGGCGGCCAGGTCGACCCCGCTACGGTCGTCGTGGCTGGAAGTTCGCTCGAGGCTCCGCCCCCGTATTGGGAGGACTCCTTTTGGGGAATCAATCAGAGCATCGATCGGGCATTTCCTTTCGACGTGCTACCTCTTGGCCCGTATCAGGTTACTGAACTTCAGGTTCCTGTGTTTCATTACGCAGGATTGGCTGGGTCATCGGCCGACTTCTCGATCCATCTCGATGATGCTGGAGCTCCGGAAACCCAGATTGCGCTGTTTCAAATCTCAGGGATTTCGACGACACAAACGGTTTTGTCGACTTCGCTGCCCGTGTCACTGTTGCTAAGTTCCGACCAACGATACTGGATCGTGGGGAGTACATCCTCGGGGCAGGTAAACTGGAATCTGGGAGATGGGGTATTCGGCGAAGCGGCATTCCGTGTAAACGGTGAAGCATGG
>JADFRH010000145.1 GCA_022561415.1 Planctomycetota bacterium | reverse complement strand
CGTCTCGTCAAGCCCTAGAAAGCTGGATGGGGTGGTCTTCATTGCCTTATGAGTGAAGAGTTGTTAGTGAAGAGTGAAGAGGAATTCGCCCCGTACGATTATGCCTTACCCGCGCCCTCGCAGGCCCCCTCGAACAGCTCGGGGTGTTCCTCACGCAGTGCTTCGCAATTTCGCGCGGCGCCACGTAGCGAATCGACCATCTCATCGAGGCGGCGATGAACTCTCCGATGCGAGCGGGTCTTGACGCGGGCCAAAGCATACTGGGCGATCATGGGAAACGTAATCGACGCACACGAGTACACGACCACGTTGTTGATGTGGGCATCGCGAACCTTGCCCCAGCTCTTGGCCTCTGAAAAGGTCGCCCCGGACAGCCCACCCCAGTGCGGCGAGTCGGTCGTGAGTTGCAGACAATAGTCATGCCCACCCTTGGTCTTATCGAGCAGCATCTGATGAAGCGTCGGCTGGGTTTGGAGATAAAAATTCTTGGGTGATCCGCCGCCGATCTCGACGACTCCGTTCTCCTTGGCGTCTCCGACAATCGCGGCCGTCTCGATCACGTCGAGCATCGGGTTGAGCGGCACGTTACGACCCAGAAGCTGCGGGATCATCAGGTTCATGCCGATGGCCGAGTCGCCCGGCGATGACGTATAGATCGGAACGTCATACTTCGCGGCCGCGGCCACGAATGACTTCTCTGGATGCGGCGCCGTCTCCCACACCACGTCGCCGAGAGATTTGTGATACCGCGCCGTCGAGAACGGAACGGAGCAGTCCATTCTGCTAAGCGCGTCGTGAATGACGGAGTCGGCGCCGGTCAGCATGTCATCGTTGGGAATGAAGACATCATAGATGCGTGCGACGCCGTCCTCCTCGAGCACGTTGTCGTCGGCGTCGGCACTACCCTGGACCATCGGAACGTCGAAGGGCCGCTGAAGATCGTGAAAAAGATTCGCCCCGGTCGAGATAATGAAATCGACCAAGCCGCGTTCGATCAGCGTACAGAAAACACCGCTCATGCCGATCGGCGTCATGGCCCCGGCGATGGTCAGGGCGACGGTCGCGTCCGCCTCGAGCATGCGGGCGTACAACTGAGCCCCCTCGGCCAAGCGACGTGCGTTAAACCCGCTGCGTGCAAAAACGTTGTCGATCATGTCCGCGACGGCCTCGTTTCCGTCGAGTTGCAGCGGCTCAATCGACGGTCCGGCCAG
Source organism: Planctomycetota bacterium (assembly GCA_022561415.1). The sequence goes on along the minus strand of JADFRH010000145.1, from coordinate 5,182 downwards.
CCAGTCGGGGCGTTGGGGGCAATCGGACTTGTGTTCGTGTTTGTGATCGTGCATCGTCGTTCGGTCATCCCCTACAAAATAAGCACGGCCGCAGCAACCGCGGTCGTCCACAGCCCGTTCTTGTCACCCTCGACCGTCTGAACCGAAGCCCGCGTCCGAACGATGAGCCCCTTGGCCTGGTAGATCTCTTTCCGCTCGTTGTACGCCTTGTCGGGGTCGAGGTCGATTCCCTGGGTCGTCGCGAGCATGGTGGCGGCCATGTCCTCGACGTAGTCGATGCACACGCGCTGTTTCATGCCGAAGCCGTGGTATTCGGCTATGTATCCGTGCTTCGAGTTGTCAGCCGGGACGGCCAGTCCGATGCCCGCGCCGGCCAGCCGATTCGGTTCATTCGTCCGACACTCGGCCAGCACGCAAAACACGATCTGCCCCGGCGTGAGCTGCTGAAGCCCGCGCTGGCGAGAAACGATCTTGCAATTGGCCGGGAAAATGCTGCTCACCCGCACGAGGTTCATCCCGGCGATGCCGGCGTCGCGCAGCGCCTCTTCGAACGATTGCAGGCTCTCCCTGTGCTTCCCGGTTCCCCGGGTGAAAAACATCTGCCTGGGGACAAAATTGTGTTGCAACGACGTGACTCCCACTCGCGCCAAGTATCAAGTCCAAACGAACGCGGGATTATACCGACTCGCACCAATGCGCCAACCAGTCCGCTCGGCTTGATCGGCTACTAGATCCGTGACACTTCCGGCGGCTTCTGTGGCGTACCCTGATGCAGCCCGAAAAGGCCGGCCGGCAATCGCCGGAGCGTTCGCGCAATTCAGCCTGAAAGGCTGCCAGAAAATAGCCGTGGATCCCGGCGCGCCGGGAGCGCGCCGGGACGCCGCCCACGGATGACGCAACCCCCACGATTCATTCGACCCTGTAGGGGTCGCAGAAACCCGGCCGGGGCATTGGTGATGGTTCCCGGGCATCAACGACCATTGCGGCATTAGACGACCCTTTCAGGGTCGGGGGGTTTGGCGGGTGATCCTATCCGGTGGCGGCGCTGCGCTTGCCACCGTCTACTGTCTGGCAGGCTTTCAGCCTGCAGTCAGCCTGCGACCCCGGTCGCCGTTTCTGTCACGCACCCCGGGCTAGCCCAACACGATTTGTTCGATGGCCGGGCGAATCGCCTGCAGAGCACGACCGCGGTGGCTGATCCGGTTCTTTTGCTCGGAAGGCATCTCGGCCGCTGTCAAACCGCAATCCGGCACGAGAAAATGCGGATCGTAGCCGAAGCCGTTATGACCCCGCGGTTCATCCACGATGACACCTTCGATCTTCCCGGCCGCCGTCGCGAGAATCCGGTCGCCCCGAGCAAGCGCCATCGCGCAGCGAAATCGTGCGGTCCGCCGCTGCGGCTCGACGCCCGACAACGCGGCAACAAGCTTCGCGTTGTTCGCGGCCGTGTCGCACGCCCCGCCGGCATACCTGGCCGAGTGGACGCCCGGAGCGCCGCCGAGCGCATCGACCTCGAGCCCCGAATCGTCGGCGAGCGTGAGACAGTCGGTCAACCGGGCGTAGTGCAGCGCTTTGAGTCGCGCGTTTGCCTCGAACGTCTCTTGATCCTCGATTGGAACGGGAAGACTCGGAAAGTCGTCAAGGGTAACGACCTGCACGAGGAGCCCCTCGAGCATGGCACGCACCTCGCGCAGTTTGCCGGGATTGGTGGTCGCGATCAGTAGTCGGACCGACACAGTCGGCTTGCCGGCCGGGGTCATGGAAGGCCCGAGTCGGATGGGTCTGGAATCTTCACCAGGTAGGACGGAACCGCGATGAACTCTTTCGCATCGTTGCGTACACGAATGATCGCGCCGTTGGTGATATTGTGCTTCATGAGTTCATCGCGCTGCAGCTCGGCGACCTCGCGACTGTAGATGTTCCGGCCGCTACGTCCGCGCCGTGTGGCATCGGCGCCGAACACGCCCACCGTGACCATGCTGCTCACCTCGGTGTGGTGGTAATACGCCTCGTACCCACGCTTGCGCAACAAGGCGCAATACGCGGCCGCCCCCTTTTTGTATTCGATAAAATTGTCGGTCGGCTCGAAGACCGCTACCTGTAAGGTATACACGCCGTGGACGTTGCGCAGCACCCAATCAGGATTTCCGGCATCCGACACCGGAACCCGAACCGCAACGCACATCATGAAGTAGCGACGGCCCGTCTCGTCCACGAGTTCACGCATCAGGTCCAGGTCCTGCCGCAGCTTCCTCGGCATCGAGCGCTTTCGGGTCTTTGGGTCCGTGCGGCGGCGATACCGACCGTAGTAAAGCCGAACCACCTCGTCCGACCCCTCCATCACGAACACGTTTTTCGCCCGAATGCCCGGCGTATTCTTCAGCGTCTCGGCAAGCTGACGGGCCACTTCGAGACCACGCGGTCCGCCGAACTCCGCGCATCGGATCGTCCAGACCCCGTCGCGGGCATCCGCTCGCTCACCGGCGCCGAAAGCCGCCGCAAACGCGACGACAAACATCAGTCGCCGAAGCGCGCGGCCTCGTTTCGAGATGTCATCTCGGCTCGTCATGGCCGCAAACGCCGTCGAAGTGCCCGCTCCTGCTCACCGACCAGTTGCTTGATCCCCCGCGACGCCAGCCTCAAGAGCTTGTCGAGCTCCGCCCGCGTAAACGTCGCCTCCTCACCGGTTCCCTGCACCTCGATAAACCGACCCGAGCCGGTCATCACGACGTTCATGTCAACGTCGGCCGCAACATCTTCCGAGTAATCGAGGTCCAGCAGCATACGCCGCCCCACCTTGCCGACGCTGACGGCCGCGACCGCCTCACGAACCGGCGAACGCGGAATCAACTTCTTGCGCACCGCGACGCGAACCGCATCGCACATCGCAATGTACGCGCCGGTGATACTGGCCGTTCGCGTTCCGCCGTCGGCCTCGATCACGTCGCAGTCGAGCAAAATCGAGTTCTCGCCGAGCCGCCTCATGTCGACCACGGCCCGAAGCGACCGCCCGATCAACCGCTGAATCTCCTGCGTGCGCCCGTCGATCTTCGTTCGGTTGCGCGGGCGGCGCTCGTTGGTCGCGCCGGGTAGCATGTCATACTCGGCCGTGACCCACCCGGTGCCCTCCCCCTTTTTCCAACGAGGGACGCTCGATTCCCAGCACGCGGTACAGAGCACCGTGGTCCGCCCCGCTCGAATCAAGACGGAGCCGGCCGCGTTGCGCGTATAGCCTCGGGTGATCTCGATCGGTCGTAGCTCGGTGGGTTTTCTGCCGTCCAGTCGTGCCAAGGCGTCTCCTATTGATTGGGTGACTCACCGATTGGGTGCCCGCCGATTGGGTGGCCCACCTCTTTAGAGGTGGGGGACTCGACTCCGGCATCCAAATCGTGCCAAACGCCAGCACTCGCCCTCGAAGTAACGATAGGATCGCGGCTGGCCAGTGTCAACGAAGCGCCGCCTTCAGCCTGTCCAAACAATCCCTCGCCGGCTCGCCGTTGGCCTCGAAGATCACGGATCGACGCGCCTCACCGGTCGGTCGCAGCTCGACCCACAGAACGTCGTCGCCGAGCGTGGATCGAAAGCGGTCGGCCCATTCAATGACCACGACCGAATCACCGGTACACCACTCGTCATACCCCAGCGCTATCAGTTCGTCCGGATCCGTAAGGCGATAGAGGTCCGCGTGGTACAGCCGCAGTCGCCCGGCGTACTCGTGCAACAGCGTGAACGTCGGGCTGGTGACCGGCCCCGGCGCGCGGGGGTCGCCCATCGCGTTTCCTGCGGCCATGCCCTTAACGAGATGCGTCTTGCCGGCGCCGAGCGGCCCGACCAAACCGATCTGGAGCCCCCCGACAAACGATCGCCCGAGCGACTCGCCCAGCGAGATCGTCTCATCGACCGAGCGCGTGTCAACTTCGAGTGATGTGCGTTCGTCGCTCAATGTACGTAGCCCTTCGGGTCGAGCGGCTTGCACCGTCCATCCACATCCTTCAACAACAAGTCGCCATCCGTGATTTCGCCAATGCGATAGACGGAAAAGGAAACATCTACGATTTCCTCCTCGACCGCCAGCAACAACTCGAAGTCCTCGCCGTCGCTCAACGCGTGGTCGAGTGCCGATCTTCCATCTGCCTTGCCCGCCTTCTTCGCGGCGTCGCTAACGACCGGTTCCAGCTCGCGCTGTGACAGTGTCGCCCCGACACCCGACGCCCGGCAGATGCGCCAAAGATCGAGCGACAGCCCGTCACTGATGTCGATCATCGCGTGGAGTCGCGCCCCGAGCTTCTCGGCCAGCGTCCGTGCCTCGCGAACGCGCGGCGTAAACGTCAGATGACCCGGCCAGGAGAATTCTGAATTTTCTTTTCCGGCGAGCCCGCTCCCGCCGAGCGGCCCCGTAACGTACAGCGTGTCGCCCAACCTTGCACCGGCCCGCAACACCGGCTCGACACCCTCGTACGGCTGCGCAACAATCGCCACGTCGATCACCAACTGGTTGTCCCAGCGCGTCGTGTCGCCGCCGACAATCTGCGTCTCGAACTCGTCGGCCATCGCCCACATACCGTCCATGAGCTCCTTGGTCCGATCCAACGATTGACTCTTGGGTATCGCGAGCGAAACCGTGATCGCCACCGGGCGGACGGCCATGGCCGCGCAGTCGCTCAGGCAGCAAGCGACGGCCTTGCGACCGATCTTCGCCAACGGCTGGCTCTTGGCATCGAAGTGTACCCCGTCGAGCAGCATGTCCGACGACATCAGCCACTTGCCGCTGGATGTCTCGAGCACGGCCATGTCATCGCCGATGCCGAGCGACACAGTCGGCTTGCGAACCGGATCCGAGAATTCTGAATTCTGACCAGCAAGCTGGCTGCGCCAGATTCTGAATTCTGAATTCCTTTGCCCGCGCAGCCACTCAACGAAATCCAACTCGAAATCACTCATCGTGCGTCCATGATACCGCAGCGCCCCATGCGTGGCATGGCCAGGCCCCGGCACGCCGGGACCGCCATGGTGTCGATCCAGCGAAACCGGCGTGGCGGGCAGTGAGGCCCTCTTGCCGGGCGTGCCGTGCGACCTTCCCAGGGTTTTTCCCGAAAACCGCGGGATTTCTCTTGAACTCGACGCCCACACTTGGCACAATAGACACTGCGTTCCTGTCCTGAGAGGCCGATTTTTCGGACGG
>JADFRH010000144.1 GCA_022561415.1 Planctomycetota bacterium | reverse complement strand
GTAGCGGGCTGAGCGGCGCCGAGACGGCCCAGCGCATCTTGAACGCCTACAGCATCGCAGACGTCGCCATCGAGCCGATCAAGTCGTTTCTCGGCGACCATTACGATCCGAAAAAGAAGGTGCTGAGATTGAGCCCGGACGTCTATCACGGCCGATCGCTCGCGTCCATCGGGATCGCGGCTCATGAGGTGGGTCACGCGATTCAGGACGCCAAGCAGTACGGTCCGCTGGTGATTCGCAACGGCCTGGTCCCGATCGCCTCGACGGGGAGTCAGATTTCCGTGGGCTTGATCTTCCTTGGACTCATCCTGAGCTACTTTACCGGCCCGGCGTTCGGGCGTGTCGGCCAGATGATCGCGGCCGCAGGTCTCGGTCTGTTCGGCGTCGTCGTAATGTTCCAGCTCATCAATCTTCCGGTCGAGTTCAACGCGTCGAGCCGCGCACGAGCGATTCTGATCGATCAGGGAATCGTTACGCTGGCCGAGGACAAGATCGTCGCCAAGGTGCTGACCGCAGCGGCCATGACCTACGTCGCGGCCACCATCGTGGCCATCACCCAGATGCTCTATTACGCGTCGCTGGTGTTCGGTCGAAGGCATTGAATCGTCGGCGACTGCCACTGCCACGACTTTCGGTCAAGATGGCAGCAGCGACGGACGCTCGCCGGACATCCGTAAATCGTAAGTCGTTTGTTTTCAGTAACTTACGCTGCGACCCCGATACACGGCATTCCTGGCACGCCCTATGCACGTTTGATGATCGCGGCACGCAGACGTGACCGGCCGCAAACGAAAATCGAAAAGAGAAACGGTCCAAGAAAACGGACCCTGATCGAAAGGAGAACCATCAATGTTAGTTCGAAGAACGCACACGTTCGGCCCTTTGTTTCAGTTGAGTGATAATCTGGATCGGCTGTTCAACCGGTTCGGGAACTGCGAGTGCGAATCGTTCTTGCCCGGGTTGCAAGACACCGTCGCGTGGCTGCCGGCCATTGACGTCACCGCCGGCGAGAAAGAAATCGTCGTGCGGGCCGAAGTCCCCGGCGTAAGCCCGGAGAACATCGAGGTCACGGTCACCGGTCGTGTTCTGACGATTTCCGGCGACAAGCAGGCCGCGTCCGAAAACAATGAAGAGGACGTACACTACGCCGAGCGACGCTTCGGGTCGTTCCGACGAGTGATCAAGCTGCCCACGGCCGTGGACACGGAGTCAATCACTGCGTCCCACAAAGACGGAGTTCTCGAGATTCGCCTCAACAAGAGCCAGAGCGTGCTTCCCAAACGGATCCCCGTCGAGGTCGAGAAGAACTAGACCGCAAGCACCCTTCAGGCGCGCGACGTAGAGCCTTGGACCGCCATGCCCCGCACGACCGAACGCTGGATAGCAGCGGTCATGCGGGGCGTGCGTCGAGTTCGTTGTGCAACGAAGGCATGCGCTCGACACATTCAGAACCGCGACCGTAAAGAAGCGGCCCATCCGAACCGCGCCCGTAAGGAAGCGGCGTTTTTGCCCCTGGCTGGGACACGGCCCCTCCCTCACGGTCGGGGTTCGGAAAATCGGTACCGTGACCACTCATCACGTTGTGCCTTCCTCCACGATGCGGATCTCCTCGTCGCTCAGGCCGTAGAACTCGTAGACAAGCTCGTCGATCTGCCGATCCGTCGCGTCGATCCGATCCGAACCGCGACCGTAAGGGAGCGGCCCAGCCACTACTGACATGGGCGTCTTGTCCATCAGCGGGACTCCTACCCGATCCCCGCGCCGGGATGCGCTTCCCATTTCAACACGCGACGAAAGTCGAGAGGGCCGTCATAGAGTCGCGCAAGTAGCGTGGCAGGATCTTCCTGCGGCTCCACCGTCTCGGGAATGTGCTCCGGTTGGGACTCAGGGGCAAGTAATACGCAATTTGCAAGCCCCTGGAGAAAGACTTCATTAAACTCAATCGTGTTACCGACCCTTACCAGAACCTTCCCTCCATGGATGAAACGAATGTCGCCGGGCATTGAAGCCTCATGCACAAGTTGATTCCACAAGATTCCGTACAGCAAATCCGGAAACGTGATGGGGCATCCGCGATACCCGAGACCAAATGTGCCAGTAATTTTGACATTGGAAACCGTTCCAGTGATTGTGGCAATCTCATCTTGCACAAAGACCGTGAATGCCTTCTTGTCGCTGTGCGTGTCCCGTGAGTAGCGCTTGCGCGACGTCGCTGCAATCGCAACAAGCAGCACGAGCAGCGCTCCTTCGAGGCGCCGCTGCTCGTACAATACTTGGGCATCTTCAAGACGCGCACTTATACTCATGATTCTGTCGCTCCTCCACGATTCTGATCTCGTCGTCGGTCAGACCGTAGAGCTGGTAGACCAAGTTGTCGATCTGCCGATCGGTCGCATCAATCTGCCACTGAATGGCCGTCTTGTTCGTCGGCGTCCTGGCGGCGTTGAGCTCCTTGTGCAACGAAAGCATCCGCTCAACAAGTGAAACCATTCGTTCGTGGCGATCGCGGTCGGCGGGGGAGGAGAACGTCCTTGTAGGCCTCGGCATGTCCGGCTCTGTTGGCGACGTCCCAGCCCAGCGCGGTGAACATCGGGTCGATGAACTCACGCCGCACCTGCGTCTCGTTGTAGGACTGCGTCTTGTACGCGTCGATCTGAGTGCGGAAGCGATCCACGAGTTCATGGATCATCGGGGGACAGGGCGTTCGAGCGGGTGTCTCGGGATCGGCCATGGGTGTGAGAATATGAGCCGCAGGCGGGAGCGGTCAAGCGGGCCCAACCAGACTCCATTCTATCATGCTGCGGACGGGCGAGTTTTCTCAAGGGCGTCTTCCGCGTTTTCCGCTACACTTTACCCGCGCGATGCTATGCCGCCACCCATGACGTCGAACCAGACAAACCAACTCTATACCCTGCGCTTCTTCCAGGTCTGCGTCGCCGTGGTTCTGTTCATGACCGGCCTGGCGTTGCAGTTTCATTTTGGTCAGTACGTCGAGTTCCTCGGGCACGGCGTCGATACGCTCGGGCGGATTCTGAGCATCAGCATGATCGGGACGCTGGCGATTCGGCTGCACATCGGACGCTGGATTGATCGCTTCGGCTGTCGACCGACCTGGATTTGCGGCGCCCTGATCGTCGCCCTTTGCGTGGGGTCGTTGCAGTTCGTCGAGCGGCTGTGGCTCCTCACGCTGCTGCGAGCCGTGTCGACCATGGCGTCGGCGGCCGTGATGACCACGGTCGCCGTCTTCGCCGCACTAACGGCCCCCCCGCACCGCAGAGCCGAGAGCATCGGAACGATCGGGATGGCCGGCTTCGTCGGCATGATCGCGGGGCCGACCCTCGGCGATTGGATCTTTGCGGGCGGCGGCGAGTCGATCGCTCCGTATCGCGTCTTCTTCTCGGCGAGCGCCCTGTGCAGCCTGCTCGCATGCGGCGTGGTTGGGCTGATCGCCATGCCAATGACATCCGAGTCGGCGACGACCGCGAGCGGCAACGCCGTTAAACCGGTAGCCGGCCGCCCCTCGCAGGTCCGAATCATACTCGAGCACTGGCCGGGAATGATTCTGCTGATCGGCGTCGTCTTCAGCATGGCGTTCTGCCTTCAGTCCATGTTTCTCGAACGACTTGCAGAAGCGCGCGGGTTCCGGGACATCAAGCTGTTCTTCCTCGCCTACGGACCCACGGCCATGCTGCTCCGCGTCGTCTTTCGGCGTTTGCCGGAGCGACTGGGGCGCAGCCGCACGCTGGTGCTCGGCATGTTGCTTATGGCCATCGGGCAGCTCACCCTGCGGAACGTCCAGGTACCCTATCAACTCGTGCTCCCCGGTATACTCATGGGCGCAGGACACTCGTTCATTTTTCCGTCGATGGTAGACTTGGCCGCGGAGCGCCTGCCCCTCGCCTTCCGAGGCACGGGAACCTCCATGATTCTCGGCGCGGGAGACGTCGGCATGTTGATCGGCTTCGCCGGGCTCGGCGGAATCATTGACGCGTACGGCTTCGACACCGCGCTGACCGTGCTGGCGTCGACCGTGCTCGGTACCGCGGCGATCTTCGCCCTTTCCCGGCCGAAGAAAATCTTTCTGCGAACCCGATGAGTGCGAGAAGGCACTCGCAAGAGACGAAAGGAATTCAAGAATGAGCCAAGTCCCGGATGGCAATCAGCAACGTAGACTCTTGTTGCGTATTCTCGATGAGGCCTTTGACAAGAAAGCATGGCACGGCCCGAACCTCTTGGGCTCCATCCGTCGCGTGCCGGCGACGCTGGCGGTGCGAAGACCCGGTCGCGGTCGGCACAACATCGCGGGAATCACCGTTCACTGCGCATACTGGAAGTATGCCATCCGCCGGCGGATTCGCGGCGACAAACGCGGTTCATTCACGCTCAAAGGAAGCAACTGGTTCGACCTGTCATCGCGTCTGACGGATACACAGTGGCGTGGCTATGTCGCGCTCGTGCGAGAGGAGCACGCGGCGCTGCGCGAAACTCTCGCATCGACACCCTGGCGGGCGCTGGTAAAGGCGTTCGGAGGTGAACCGAAGTTTCTCGAGCAGGCCTACGGCATCGCAATGCATGACACGTATCACGCCGGCCAGATCCAGACGCTCAAAGCGATCTTGAAGCGATCGACGCCGTCTCACTGATATCCGCGCAGAGGACACGGTCGGCGTCGGGCGAAGCGCGACGGCGACCGTATCGAAGTTTTACGCAATCAACGTGTGCTACGTCTCTTCCGACTGACCGGCGCCGACGGGTTCCGCTTCCTCGGTCTCGGTCGCGACGCCTTCCAGCGAGATCGATGGGCCGTCGTCGTCGGGTCCGGCCTCTTTGACGGCCACGATGATCTTGTTCTTGCCGGCAAACTCGCGGCGTAGCATGGACTCGGAAAGCGGATCCTCGAGGTGCTGCTCAATCGCGCGGCGTAGCGGACGGGCGCCGAACTTCTCGTCCGTACCATGGTCGATCAGGAAGTCCTTCGCCTCCTTGCCCACCTCCAGTTCGATGCCCTTTTCCTTCATGCGTGCGGCAAGCTTGTCGAGTTCCAGATCGATAATGCTGACGAGGTTTTCGTGCGTCAGCTTGTGGAACACGATGACTTCGTCGAGACGGTTGAGGAACTCGGGGCGGAAGTGGTCTTCCAGTTCGATCTTGAGAACCTCTTTCATCTTGCTGTAGCTGATCTCCTCGTCTCGTTTACCGAAGCCGAACTCATCCTGGTGTGTGATCCGATGGGCGCCGACGTTGCTCGTCATGATCAAGATGACGTTCTTGAAATCGACGTGGCGGCCGAACGAGTCGGTCAGGCGACCCTCCTCCATAATCTGCAGCAGCATGTTGAACACGTCGGGGTGCGCTTTCTCGATCTCGTCGAGCAGGATCACCGAATAGGGCCGGCGGCGAATTCGCTCGGTCAGTTGACCACCCTCTTCGTAGCCTACGTAGCCCGGAGGCGCGCCGATCAGTCTCGACACGTTATGCTTTTCCATGTACTCCGACATGTCGAGTACGAACAGCGCGTCGGGATCCCCGAACATGAACTTGGCCAGGGACTTCGCCAGATAGGTCTTTCCGACGCCGGAAGGTCCGACGAAGATGAAGCTGCCCATCGGGCGATTGGGGTCTTTCAAGCCGCTTCGACTACGGCGCACCGCTCGGGAAACCGCACTGACGGCTTCATGCTGACTGACGACGGTCTTGTGGAGTTCGTCCTCCAGCGACAGGAGCCGGTCGGCCTCGTCGCTGCCCATGCGCGTCAGCGGAATGCCGGTCATCGAACTGACAACCTCGGCAATGACCTCTTCATCCACGACACCGTCGATCTCCTTGCTGCGATCACGCCAATCCTGCTGGAGCGCGCGCTTCTTGAGCTTGATCGAGTCGAGCTGGTCGCGGACCTGGGCGGCCCGTTCATAGTCGGCGTTCTTGACCGCCTCATCCTTTTCCGCGGTAAGGTGTTCGAGTTCGCGTTCCAACTCGGTCAGGTCCGGCGGTTTCGTCATGGACTTGAGCCGCACGCGAGCCCCGGCCTCATCCATGATGTCGATGGATTTGTCGGGCTGGACGCGGGCGATGTACCGGGCCGACAGCTCAACCGCGTGCTCCAACGCCAGATCGGTGATGCGCACACGGTGGTGCGCCTCATACCGGTCCCGCAGTCCCTTCAGAATCTGTATGGTCTCATCGTTGGTCGGCGGCTCAACGATGATCTGCTGGAAACGGCGTTCCAGGGCGGTGTCCTTCTCGATGTACTTGCGGTATTCATCCAGCGTGGTCGCGCCGATGCACTGAATCTCGCCACGACTAAGCGCCGGCTTGAGCACGTTTGACGCATCGATTGCGCCCTCCGCCCCACCGGCGCCGACCAGCGTGTGCAACTCATCGATAAACAAAATG
>JADFRH010000143.1 GCA_022561415.1 Planctomycetota bacterium | reverse complement strand
CCCGTCGGCGTGCAGAAGATCGACCAGCTCGGTGATGGCGGCCGACTTGTCCTTGGCCGTAAGCGAAACACAAGCGCATGCCTTGCTGAGGATGTTAGTGATCTTCATAAAGCCGGAACCCACCACGCCCAAAATGCGAAGCACGGAGTGTAACGCAACCAGGCATGACCGTGCAACCTCTGCACGGACGAATTCGGCCAATAACCGCCCATCGTAGGTCGGTGGTAACCTGACCCGGCGGCGGATTCGGCCCGCTTTCGCCGGCTACGGCGCGGTCGCGATGTCGATGACGCCGTTGAGGTCGAAGTCGCGGGCCAACTCCTTGCGAAGCCGCGTGTTCCAGTCGGCGTGGAAGTCCTGATACAGGAAGTTGGTGCCGCCGTAGTGGCGGTCGGAGAAGCGGTTGCCGTTGAACCCGCCGTCGGAGCCGGCGTGGTTCGCCTCGCCCGCGTCGATGTAGCTGCATTCGTCGTCGCCGAGTCCGTCGCCGCGTTCGGAATGCTCGTTGGCGTCGCCGATCAGCGGCAGCTTGGGACGGACCGCGTCGCGGTTGGCGGAGCGTGCCGGGTTCGCCGGCGTCGTGTCGCGGTAGACGCCGTCCGGTCCGAGTGCGTAACCACCGCTCCACGCGGGAAGATAGACGCGGTAGTGACCGCTGGTCACGCCGTCGTCGATCACGGCCTGGCAGATGAAATACTTCTCCCACCGGCGCGCGTCGATGTTGCGTTGCACGGGATAACTGACCGGCAGGTTGACCTGCTCCTTGTAGACATACGAGAAAAGAATCTCGGTCCACCCATAATGAATCGGTGGCTCGCCGGCGCTCGTGTCGGCCTCGGGTTGAAGGCCGGTCGGGTCCGGGGACCACTGCGCGGGCGGAAGCAGACCGCCGGACGTGTTCTCGTACGTCGCGATCGCCGTCCCGAACTCGTGCAGTCTTGCACGGCAGTGAACGCCTTTGGCCTGGTCTCGCGCGCGACTGAGCGAGGGCATGAGGATCGACATCAGCAGCGAGATGATCGAGATCACGACCAACAGCTCGATCAGCGTAAACGCTTCGCGGTTGCCATGGATACCTATCGAACGTCGGATCATCGGCTGCCCCATCAACGTGAGTCGCAACAAGCACCGGCCGGTCCCCGCACCGGCCGACGAGTCTCGGAGGAACCGCACGTCATTCAATCCTATGCGGTGGGCGGGGCGGATCAAATCTGTGCGTTTTCACCGGTCGGAAGCAGGCAGAATGACCGACTGGAAAGTCGGTCCCACAGGTTGAAGAGGTTGTTCAACAGGCTTCGACGCGACGCTCGCTACGGTAGGTAGAGATTTCCCAGCGATAGCGGATCGTAGGCATTGCCTCGCGCGCCGGACCAGGTGCTGAACTCCTGCCGGGCGACGTCGAACCGGGTGACGTTGAAGCCCCAGATCGTATGCCCCACTTCGTCGTCGCCGAACGCCTCGAGCGGAATTCGCATCTCAACGGTCCAGCGGTCCGAGAAAGTTCTGGCCGAGACCACGATGTCGACGGGCCAGGGCGAACGAGCCCCACACGGCGGCTCGAACCGGATCCCTTTCTCCACGAGGTAGCTCCCGGAGGGTTTCACCACAATGTGATAAAGGTCTTCCGGCGTGCGCGTTCCGGCGTTGAGCGGGTCGATCAGCACCTCGACGAGTTCCTCCCCGACGGGAATCATGTCGTCGTAGTCGACGCGGTTGCGGCGCGAGCTCGGCAGACTGACTGGACCGTCGTATTCGCTGTTGATCGCGATATACAGATACTCCGAGTCGCGCCTCACGAATGCGATCGTGCGATGAGCCGGTCGCGCGCCGGTGTCTCCCTCCACGGGAGATTCCGCTTGCGAGATCGATCGGAAGTCCGAGGCCACGTTCGCCAGACCGGGCGGCCAGTCGGAGAGATCGCCGTCGATACGAACGGTCCCGTCGAACGGCACGGCCGTGATCAGCGCGACCCGTGCCTCGACGCGCGATGTATCGCCCTTGTCCGTCGTAAACGCAACGGGAAGAGTAAACGCGCCGACCGGGCTTGTCGGCAGTCCGTTCAGTTCGGCGATCAGCATGATCCGCCGCGAACTACCCGGTCGAATCAGCCCCACCGGCTGATCCACGTCGTTCGTCGTCCAGGCGGGCGCCAGCGGACCGGTCACGCCGATGGTACCGGCCGTGGGCAGTCGGGTTCCGTTGGTGACGGTCACGGTACACTCCGCCTCCGCCTCCCACTGCGTGCGCGGGCCGATCAGGCGCATGCGAACGCCGTCGACACTGAGATGCATGCCTCTGGTCGCCGGCATGAAACGGCGCCACATGGCCGTCGCCTTGAAGTCGTCAACCGGCGGGGTGCCGCGGCGAATCTGAACCTTCTTGATTAGCTCGCCGGCCATGATTCGCCGCGCCATGTCGAAATGGGAATCGTCGACGGAGAAGCCTATCGGTCGCGCGTCCGCAAAGTGCGTGCGATACGCCTCGGTTCCGCCGTAGGAAGCGACCGCGCTCGACAGGGCCGACACCACATGACCCAAGCCGTGCTCGCGGAGCAGAGCCCGATAGGCCGCACTCTCTGCACTCTGCCGAAGATATTTCAGCCGCACGGATGCAACCGGTTCGGACAGACCGAACGGGCGACCGGGGTAGAGCAGAACGTTCGGATCGGCTTCGACACACTCGGTCGGCGTGACATCCTCCCGACCCAGAGGCCAGCGATTGATCACCCCCAGAAACACGGCCTGAGCGCCGAGCCGTTCACCCTGCCACGTCAGAACCTTGGTCAGTGCCGGCGGTGCCTGGACGGCCGTCGACCCGCTATACGGCGGACGATCGATCGAAAGCCAGGTTCGCTGACCGGCGGAGCGCGCGGCCGCCATGCGGACCGGGTCGTAAAACTGCGCCGGCGGAAGCCAAATGTCGATGCCGGTGGAAAAATCGGTCCAGGCATAATCGGTCCAGCCGTAGGGCGCCATGTCCTGAGGCCAGAGCCGAGAGACGATCGGCAGGCGTTCATCGGCCGCCGTCGCGACCTCGACGAACTCTCGCAATGCGCCGATCGACTCGGCGCCGTACACGGCCGCGCCGGGAACCGTGGTGTACGCACGATCGAGCCAGCCCTTGTCGTCGAAGTGAGCGGCACACTCGGCGAGGTATTGCCGAAGCAGCCCGACGCGCTCGGGCGAGGCCAGCCAAGCCCGCGGCTGCGGTGAAGACAGCACCGCCTGCACGGGGATGGGCCAGTGCGACACCGGAACCCGGTTCGAGAACGCCCGCCCGCTCAACAGCGGCTCGACCACCGCGTCGTACGCCTCCCAGTCGACGGAGACCGTTCCGCGTGCGTTGATGGTCACGGCCGGGGTGAGCCGGGAGAGTATGGGCGTGAGCCGATGGCGCTGAAGTTGCTGAAGCGTGACGCGCAGAAGACGATCGAGCTCGCGGCGCTTTGGCGACAACCGCCAATCATCCGTAACGAACGTAACCGAACGACCCCGATGCCGAACGTGGTGGCCAAACAGCACCCGATGATCGAGTTCAGCGATCAGAGGTACGTCGATTCGGTCGGGGAGAATGAAGGGCCACACCTCGAGCTCGAGGTCTATGCTGCCGACGGGGCGCTCGCCGGACGTCAGCACAAGGCTCGACGTGTACCTGCCCTCGAAGGCGCCCTTCGGGACGTTCACATCAACCCAGAAGTGATACGTCCGGCCCGGCTCCAGCGTCTCGGGAAGTCCGCCGCGCGGCGCACCGATGGGCACCAACACGTCGAGCGGTTCTGCGCGTCGCCGGGCCGGGGTGATCAACCGAATGTTCCAACCGGGCAGGCGCCCGGCCGACACCCGGTGCATCCGATAGACCTCGATCGCGCTCGAATCGACGCGCATCATGTCCGACCGGAAAGCACCGGCAACCAGACCGGCCGCAGGGATCGGCTTGGCGCCGACCTGAAGGCTGAAACGAAAACTCACGGTTTCATTGATCGCGCCGGCCAGCGCAACGCTGCGGCGAAACGGACCGTCGCCGATCAGGATCGTCGTCGCGTCCGTCGCTCGGGCGACGGCGCGGGGTGCCATTCGTCTGGGGCGGTCCGTGGGGGCGGCGGTCGGAAATCCGGTTTCGCATCCACAGATTGCCGCGATAACCACCGCGCCGAGCACGTTCACAGATCGCAAGCGCCGACGTCGAACACCGCAATGTCGTAATGAGGAGGGCATGTGTACTCTGTATGGGGCGAGGCCCCCGGCGCTCCAGTGTGGCCGTTTGTCCCTTACTATGATGGGTTTCTATGCGAGAGACGCCGAATGTGCAACCGCGAAGAGACCCCAGGCAAACCACGAGAGAAGGAAACGGCAAGGAATGGGGGAAACGCGGGAACGGTGCTTACGGCACGTCCGTGCCGGGTGGGTCGGCGTCGGCCGGTGCCTCCTCCGGAATCGGATCGTCGAAGATCGCGCGCGTGAACGTCTGATCGATCCCGGCCAAACGATCCATGGCCATGCGCTTGAACGGCAGCAGATCCATACGCGCATCGTTAGCCACCTTCGTGAGGTAGCCGCGGGCCGCTTCCTTGTGGACGAGATCGGCATCCAGCACGAACGCGTTCTCCTCCACGGTCGCCAGGCCGAGATGGGCAAGCCCGACCGCGAGTGCGCTGTCTGCGAATCGGTCGCTCAACTTCGAAAACGCTTTGCGAGCGCCGTCGTTGAACTCGTTGTCCGGCGGCGCCGCCACCTTCAGGGCGAGTTCCAGCGATTTTTGACCCTCCAGAATCAGGCCTCTACGGACGAACGTCTCGTCCGACGCCTCCTCGATCAGGGTGCGCAGCGTTGCGAGTGAATCCCGCCCGACCTCGGGCGTGTCGAAGGCGAGTTCGCCCATTCGCCGCCAGCGGTCCTCTCTGGCGGAGGTCTGCGACCGTACGCTCAGCGCCGTAACGGCGATGACCGCGGAGACGATCACGACGGCCGTCCCGAGCCGCCGCCCGTTCCGGTCGAGATACTTGCGACCCTGCCCCAGCGCGTGAATCAGCTCGTTTTCCTTCAGGTCGTGCTTTCGTTGTGCTTTCATCGAATTCCTGTGCCCCGGATCACGCCGCAGACGCCCGCCGCGCGCCTGTCGGTGCCACGCGAAAGACCCTGGCATCTTCCAAGAAAGGGCGAATCAACCTTTTGTACCCGCAATCTTACCCGCGTCGGCGCCGCTTTCAAACCACCGAAGACCGCCTCGCTCCCGGAGACCCCATCGGCACGAAAACGAGCACGATGAACCTCGGGCGGGCCGCCGCTTGGAAGGGCCAAAGTCGCAGGCGTAACGTGGTTATCCTACCGGACGCCGGGGATTTTCGTCAACGGTCGCAGGCCTCGAGCCGCTTCCGCCGCCCTGACGGCTGGATTCGATGCTCCTCGCCGACGACGAACCGGCGCAGCTATGCCTCGACCATGACTTGCCGGAGAATTTCGGAACCCTAGAATGGTTCTTGTCGTAGAAAACCGGCGGACGGGCCGCCGTGATTGTGCCGGATGGTGTGCTATTCGGTTCGAGTAAAGCTCATAAACAGGCTCGCAAGATGCTTCTCAATGATTGTGAACTCCAAGGCATTGTCTCTATGCCGAGCGGCGTATTCAAACCGTACGCCGGAGTGAGTACTGCGATTTTGGTGTTTGTCAAAGGTGGCGAGACGGAGAAAGTCTGGTTCTCTGACATGCAGGCAGACGGCTACAGTTTGGATGACAAACGTACCAAGATCAAAGATAACGATTTACCTGATATTGTTGCGAAGTGGAACGCGCGCAAGAAACAAACAGAGAATGATCGCAAGAGCAAGTTCTTCTACGTTGAGAAAAAAGAGATTGTTGAAAACGACTTTGACTTGAGTATCAATCGCTACAAAGAAGTTGTGTACGACGAAGTGCGGTATGAGGATTCCAATGTAATTCTAGAAAAGATTGAAACATTGGAAAAGGAAATAATTGCTAATATCTCTGAGCTAAAGAAATTATAGCATGAAACACTTACGTGTTGAAGAATTCGCAAAGGTAATTACTGGAGGAACACCCTCCACACGTATCTCATCATATTGGGACGGAGAAATCCCTTGGCTGAACTCAGGTGATCTTAATCAGGGAATTATTCATGCTTCTTCAAAGTTAATTACTAAGGCGGGACTCAAGAATAGCGCTGCGAGGATGATGCCTATGGATTCAGTTTTGATAGCATTAACTGGCGCAACTACAGGTGTGACTGCTTTATTAAAAATTGTAGCTTGCGCAAATCAGTCTGTTACAGGGATACTTCCTTCGTCTTCACATATTCCAAAGTACTTGTATTATTATTTGAGCTCAATAAGAAGTAAAGTCATTGATCAAAGTTATGGTGGAGCACAGAAACACATAAGTCAAGGATTTGTTAAGAAGATAGTA
>JADFRH010000142.1 GCA_022561415.1 Planctomycetota bacterium | reverse complement strand
GCGGCCTTTGTGAAACTGATCGGCGATGCGTGCGAGCGATTGAAGATGCGCGTGCTGGCCTACTGCCTGATGCCGAACCACTTCCATCTGGTGCTGCAGCCGTACAAAGCGGGCGACTTGAGCCGCTGGATGCAATGGCTGACCACGTCGCACGTCCGGCGGTATCACCGACACTACGATAGCAGCGGCCACGTTTGGCAGGGCCGGTACAAGTCGTTCCCGATCGAGACGGACGATCATCTGTACGTCGTGCTTCGCTACGTCGAACGTAACCCGCTGCGTGCGAACCTGGTCGATCGCACACAGGACTGGCCTTGGTCCAGCCTGCGGCTGTGGCGGCTTCGCAATCGGCCGAGCTATTTGGCAGACGGACCTATGCCCCGTCCGACGGATTGGGTTCGACGTGTGAACCGGACCGAAACGGACGCCGAACTGGAAGCGCTTCGGAAATCGGTAGCGCGTTCCTCACCGTTCGGCGCCAAGCCCTGGCGGACCCGCTCGGCCATCCGGCACGCCATCCAATCCACCCTACGCCCCAGAGGTAGACCACCAAACAAGGAAGAAAAGTAGCCTGACCCCTTTTCTGTTATGAAGTTTTGCCTGATTGATCGAATCGTAGAGGTGACACGGGGCGAGCGGATTGTGGCCGTCAAGGCGGTTTCGCTGGCCGAGGAGTACCTGGCCGATCATTTTCCGATGTTTCCCGTGCTGCCCGGGGTGCTCATGCTCGAGGCGATGGCCGAGGCGGCCACATGGCTGGTGCGCGAAGCCACGGATTTCGCAGCCCGCCCGATCTTGCTCCGTAGCGTGAGAAACGTTACATACAAGAGCTTCGTCCGACCCGGACATCTGCTGACACTCGATGTGACCTGTCGGCGCCTCGGCCGCGACGAGAGCGAGTTCGCCGGCGTCGGTCATTGCGCGGACACGGAGGTGGTTCGGGGAAAATTCGTCCTGACGCACCGCGTGGATGCGGCGGCGGGTGACGGCGTAGCTTCGGCGGAGGCGTCCGACGTGCTACGAGCTCGGTTCGCCGATCTTCAACGATCGTGAGCCGGAGCGGCGATCGTGGGCCGACAGGCGTACCACCGACTTGTCAATCAGAAATCAGACAGCAACAGGTTCAGTTGGAAAGTGAGGACATAGCGGATATGGCGCCAAGCCGTGATGAACTGTTCGAGAAGGTGCAGGTCGTGCTTATCGACGCGCTCGGGGTGGACGACGACGAGGTCGTGCCCGACGCGACGCTGCAGGGCGACCTCGGGGCCGAGAGCATCGACTTTCTCGATATCGTGTTTCGTCTCGAGAAGGAATTCTCGATCAAGATCCCCAAGGGCGAGCTGTTTCCCGACGACGTGGCGAACAATCCCGAGTTCGTGGACGGTGACAAGCTGACGCCGACGGGTTTGGCGAAGCTCAAGGAGGCGATGCCCCACACGGACTTTTCCAAGTTCGAGGCTGACCCGAAGGTCTCGAACATGCCGGATCTGTTTACGGTCAACACGATCGTCAACTACGTCGAGGGCAAACTCACCGCGGCGTAGGCACGCTTCGCCAAGGGTTGGGCACCGCGCGGTGTCTGATCTTGCAAGAAGTACGCACGTAGCTCGAAGGTCGGCACATGGCAAAGGAATTTAGCCCGTTTACGCCCGGTCAGCCTGTGCCTCTCGAGTTCTTCGTTGGGCGTCTTGCCGAGATCAATCACCTCAAGAAGAAGGTCGAGGCGGCCGCTACGGGCCGACTGGAGCTGGCTTGGCTGTCCGGTGAGCGCGGAATCGGAAAGAGTTCTCTGACTTCTTTCGTCCGATACGTGTCCGAGCGCGATGCCAACGTTCTCGGTTTGCACGTCTTTCTGGGTGGGGTTTCAACGCTTTCGGAGATGGTGCGCCGAGTCTTTGATCGCCTTCTGAAAGAAGGCAACGATGCCGGTTGGTTCCCCAAGATCAAGGAACTGTTCGGTAAACACATACGTGAGGTCGGGCTGTTTGGTGTAAACTTCGAGTTCGAGGCACCGGACAAGGATCTCGAGCGGCTGGTCCACGATTTCGCACCGGCGCTACGTAATCTGATGTCCCGACTTTCGGACGACAAGAAGGGCCTGTTTCTTGCCCTGGATGACATAAATGGATTGGCATCGTCAGAGGACTTCGCAAACTGGCTCAAGAGTTTCGTGGATGAAATCGCGACAGGTCGAGAACCCATTCCACTGTGTTTGTGTCTGGTCGGTCTGGAAGAGAAGCGCCAATCGCTCGTCAAGATGAATCCATCGCTGGGTCGCGTCTTTGAGCTCATTCACATACGACCGTGGGATGACAACGAGAGTCGAGAGTTCTTCGGCAGCGCATACAAGAACGCCGGAGTCGTCGTCGAGGATGAAGCGCTTGACCTCATGGTAAACTTTACGGGTGGATTGCCTGTTCTCGCTCATGAGATTGGCGACGCCGTATTCAAGTTTGACAGTGATAACGTCATCAACGCCGAGGACGCGTACGGCGGGATTTCGGCAGCCGCAGACGTGGTCGGCCGCAAATACCTCGAACCACAGGTGTTTAGCGCAATACGAAGCGAGCGATACCGGAAAATCCTACGGAAGTTTGCAGCGACGCAGGCGTTTGGAGCGAGCTTTCGACGCCGCGACTTGCTGGAACTCCTTTCGAGCGCCGAAGCAAACGTGCTGGACAACTTCCTCACCAAAATGAAACAGTTGGGCGTCATCACCGGAGATCCTGAAGGCGGGCGCGGAGCCTATCGCTTCCAGAATCTGTTGCACCACCTATACTTCTATCTGGATGCTGGTCCCCCCAAGGAAAGGCATCCCTCATTACCGTGACCTGGCCGGTCTCGGCGGGTGCCCAACCGTCATGCGTTGGATTTGGATTGACACGTTTGTTGAGTTTGTCTCCGGTGAGCGGGCGTCGGCCGTCAAGAATGTGACGCTTGCGGAGGACCATCTGGACGACTACGGAGGCAGCCCGGGCGTGTTTCCACCGAGCCTGATGATCGAGGGGATGGCACAGACGGCCGGTCTGCTGGTCGGCGAGGCTCGCGGCTTTCGGGAAAACGTGATCCTCGCGAAAATCCGACGCGCCGAGTTCGAGGGCTACGCCCGCGCGGGCGACCGGCTGCGGTACGATGCGGTGATCGAATCGCTCGACGAGCGGGGGAGCGTGACAAGCGGAACCGTGCTCGTGGGCGACAAGCCGATCGGACGGGTCGATCTGATTTTTTCGCACGTCGGAGCGGCCGATACGCCGGACGGCGTGCCGAACGAGAATTTCGTCTTTACGGACAACTTCATGAACCTCTTGCAAGCCATACGCGACGCCAAGTCGGAGGGGAGCGGAAGCGCCGATGGCAAGTGATCGACGTGTCGTCATCACCGGTCTGGGCGTGGCCGCCCCGATCGGCATCGGAATCGAGGCGTTCTGGGACGCGTTGATCCAAAAGCAATG
Organism: Planctomycetota bacterium; assembly: GCA_022561415.1. Next base: position 2,968 of record JADFRH010000142.1, on the reverse strand, counting down.
CGGCGTGCGCCGTATCGAAGCGTTCGATCCATCCGGGTTCGCATCACAAATCGGCGGGGAGCTTCCGGACTTTGCCGTCCGCGACTTCGTTCCCAAAGGCTACCGCAAGAACGCGAAGGTCATGTCGCGCGATATCGTGATCGCGGTCGTTTGTGCGTATCACGCCGTGAAAGATGCCGGGCTGGCCACCAAGTGCCTGATCGAACGAGGAGAGGCCGAGGGGTCCGGCGATTTGGACAGCCGCCGATTCGGCGCGAACATCGGCGCCGGTCATATCGCACCCAACTTGCCGGAGCTTTCCGAGGCGTTCGCGACGGCCGCCGAGGACAACCGGTTCAGTTTGCTGCGGTGGGGTGCGGAGGGAATGACCAACCTGACGCCGCTGTGGCTGCTCAAGTACCTGCCGAACATGCTGGCCTGTCACGTGACGATCGTGCATGACGCCCAGGCGCCGTCGAACACCATCACCTGCCAGGAGGCGTCGAGTCATCTGGCGATCGGTGAGGCCTATCGCAGCATCGCTCGCGGGGCGGCCGACGTGTGCATCTGCGGCGGCGCGGAGACGAAGATCGCCCCGATGGGCCTGGGCAGGCCTCAGCTCTGGGGCAGGCTAAACACGCAGTCCAACTCGACGCCGGAAAAGGGCTCTCGTCCGTTCGGCGCCGATCGGACCGGCATGGTTGCGGCCGAGGGCGGCGGGCTGGTGATCCTTGAGTCGCTCGAACACGCTCGGAACCGCAACGCCGGAATCTACGCGGAGGTGGTCGGCTTCGGGGCCGCCACCGATACGACAAGCTGGTCGACGCCCGACGCCAGCGGCAAACACATCGCATTGGCGCTGCGAAACGCGATGCGCGATGCGGACATCGAGCCCGACAAGATCAATCTCGTCAATCCGCTTGGTGCCGGTACGGTGGAACACGATCGGGCCGAGATGGCCGGTTGGAACGAGGCGTTCGGCGACGCGCTGACCGAGGTTCCCGCGATGACCACGCGCGGCGCCAACGGCAACAACGGCGCCGGCTCGGGTGCGATCGAATTCGCGGCCATGGTCATGGCGCAGCATCGCAACACCGTACCGCCATCACGAAACACAGATCATCTCGACCAGGCGTGCCGGTTCCGTTTCGTGCAGAACGATCCGACCGACGCCCCGATCCATCACGCCATCAGCCTGGGGCACGCCTTCACCGGCGGGCAAACCGGTGCGTTGGTGACGCGGCGCTATCAGGAGTAGGAACGTGGAACGACGTGTGGTGATAACGGGAATCGGGTGGGTGACACCACTCGGACACGACATCGAGGGGGTGTGGAAGCGCATGCTCGCCGGAGAATGCGGCGTCGCGCCGACCACGGTGTTCCAAGCCGACACCTTTCCGACGTCCTTCTCGGCCGAGGTTCGGTCGTTTTCGCTGCGCGACTTCCTGGGCGCGGATGCCGAGCGTCATCGCGACGCCAGCCGCAACACCGGCTTCGCACTTGGCGCGGCGTCTGTGGCCTGGGAAAGCGCCGGGCTGCGTGACTACATGGGGCTCGACCCCACCCGCATCGGGGTCTATCTCGGCGGTGGCGAGGGGCCGACTGATTTCGGGCCGTTTGCCGACGCGGCCGTCGTCGGCACCCACGATGACGAAGGCAACATCGTCCCGCTCGATACGGTTCGCTGGGCCGAGTTTGCGATGAAACATCTGCACGGGGCGCATGAGCTCGAGCAGGATCCGAACATGGCCGGCGGTCACATCGCGGTGCAGTTCGGGGCGGCCGGCCCGAGCATGAACACGTTGACCGCGTGCGCCGCCAGCACACAGGCGATGGGCGAGGCCACACAGCTCATTCGTTACGGTGACGCAGACGTGATGATTTCGGGCGGGACGCACAGCATGATCCATCCGCTCGGCGTAACCGGGTTCAACCGCCTGACCGCATTATCGACCCGCAACGATTCATACAAGACGGCCTCGCGCCCGTTCGATCGCACGCGCGACGGGTTCGTGCTCGGCGAGGGGGCGGCGATTCTCATTCTCGAGGAGTTCGAGCACGCAAGGATGCGCGGCGCAGCGATGCTCGCGGAGATCGCCGGATTCGGATCGACGGCCGACGCGTTTCGCATCACTGACATTCACGAGGAGGGTCGCGGCGGCGTCGCGGCCATGCAGGGGGCGCTGGATAGCGCCGGCATGAAACCCCAAGACATCGACTACATCTCCGCTCACGGGACCGGCACCGAAGAGAATGACAAGATCGAGTCACTGGCGATCCGTAAGGTCTTCGGCGATCACGCCGGAAAGGTCGCCGTCTCCAGCATCAAGAGCATGACGGGGCACCTGATCGCGGCCGCCGGCGCGGTGGAACTGATCACCTGCATCCTGGCGATGCGCGACGGCATCGTCCCCCCTACGATCAACTACGAGCACCCCGACCCCAACTGCGACCTCGACTACGTCCCCAACAAGGCCCGCAAGATGCCGGTCCGCGCCTGCCTGTCCAACAGCTTCGGCTTCGGCGGCCAAAACGACTCGCTGGTCGTGCGCGCTATTTGAACGCGAGTTTCAGGTCTTGGGAAAGGATGAATCATGGCAAGCGTGCTTCGCCTGGTTTCGTTCTTTTTGGTGTTTGTGGGTCCGGGATGTGTCTCTGTTCCGTATGGGAAACAGATCAACCCCACCGGCCGTGCATCGCACGTCGTTATCGTTCCGGGAATCTTCGGTCCCAACGCTGACACGGTCAATAACATAGAGAATCTCGAGACTCCGAATCGTTCGGCACAAATCTGGAATTGGATTCATCATCCGGAACTCGAAACCCTCTGGGTTTTTGATTACTTGGATCCTGCGTTCATAAAGCCGGCCGCTGAGTCCTTTGCGAAAATGGTTAGTGAATGGCGACGTGAACACCCTGAAACAAACCTTTATGTATCAGCGAGATCGGGCGGGGCCTTGGTTGTTATCCTGGCAGCTGATGAGTTGGC
>JADFRH010000141.1 GCA_022561415.1 Planctomycetota bacterium | reverse complement strand
GGCGGTTGTCGACGGCAGCAGCCAGCCCAGCAGGAACGCCTTCGTGCTTGACCATCGCGACGGAGACGATTCCGACACTTCTTCACCCACGGACGTTTCGCCGTGTGACGTGTCATCCGCTGCGGAGTGCGTCGGACTGTCGGCGGCTCGTGGAAACATCATTTCATGTGACTGCACAATTCGAGGTCTGGTTGCGGGAAGCGGGGCCGTGCCATTCGCAGTATCGGTCATTTTGCTTGCAACTCGACTGTTTCGACGGCGATCGCGGATCGGCCGGTGGCACCGGGTCGCAGTCGCGCCGCGGGAGAGAAGCGTCAGGTACCAGATTCCGACTGTGGCGTTGGGGAGAATAGTTGCAAATTGGAAGGCCGAGAACTTATTGATCCCCCATCGGTCCTGAATAATATCGAAGACATCAGCCTCATCCGGCGCCCTGACGCCCAAAATCAATAGCGCCCCGCACATGGCCCGGAGCGCGTCAAACCCCTGGAATCGAGGAAGCTGAATCGGTATCATGGACGGTCGGTCGTTCGGGCAAGAGCCATTTGGGATATGCCGATCGACGACATTTGCGTGTGGCGGAGGCACCCTTCCCTGACGTTGCCGATCGTATGATCCAAACCACACAGAGCATCACGGAAGACCTGAAATGCATCGGCTGCGGCTACAACCTGCGCGGTCTAACACCGGAAAAGGTATGCCCTGAATGCGCGACTCCGATCAGGCAATCGCTCGTTCGCAATCTTCTCAGATTCGCCGACCCCAATTGGCTGAGCAAGATCCGTCTGGGTACCGCGCTTATCCTGTTCGTCCAAGTTGACTTTGCGTTCGCTGTTCTTCTGGCGAACATTCGAGTCGCGCAGCTCGCCCTATTGTGGATCGGAGCCGGTTTGGCCCTCTGGGCTGTGTTCCGAATAACGGCGCCGGAGCCGTCCGTCGCCCTGGACGATGATCCGGCCACCCTGCGGAAGTTCCTACGGGCTTGTGTGATCCTCGCTATTTTCGGGTTCCTGGTGCGATCCCTTGGGCAGTCTATCTGGCCAGACGCCATCCTGAAGATGGTCGTCTTTATTTCTACGTTCATGCTGATAGCTTTGTACCTAGGGAAGCTCGTCTATTTTCGACGTCTTGCCTTACGAATCCCGGACCGGCGGTTGGCGCGGTCAACGACGATCGTGCTGTGGGGCTTCGCAGTTACTGCGCTGCCATACCTGGTCGTTGCCGGCGCGCTGGAGGCAGGTCTATTTTCGGGATTCTTTCTCTATGTTCCTTTTGCTTCTGTTTGTGTTGTCGCCGTACCGGTGATATTGGCGGTTCCCGTATTCTGGATCTGGTACATGATCCTCCTCGGACGCTACCGCAGGGCTTTCCAAACGGCTTCGGATGAAGCGAGAGCAGCGCACGCCCACGGGTCGGAATCCGGCCTGGCGCCTAAGAACGACTGAGTCCTTGCGCCGATCCGTCGCCGCGGTCGCTCGGGACCGGGGATTAAGCGGCGTCGCAAGGCGAGGGCAATCAGCCGAAATTCAGCGTCGTGGGCAACGCTTACTTGTTGGCGTAGCGGGTCTCAGCGCCGGGGCCTCCCGTTTACAGAGTACGGGTCGAATGGGATATTGTGTCACGCACGACAAATACTTACCGGGATGAGTTTGCCGGCAGACTGCCGGTGTCGCACCCGGACGGATCGAGGGTCTAAACGTGTTGGCGATTCGAAACATTGGCGAACTGCTTGTGGTTCCCAAAGGCCCGGTGCTCGGTCGAGCGATGGGCGAGGTTCCCGTGATCTCGGGGGCGGCCATGTTGATCGACGACGGCCTCATCGCTTGGTTTGGCCCGGCTGCCGACCTGAACGCACCGGCCGGTTGCGAGACGCTTGACGCTGCCGGCGGCTGCGTCGTACCGGGGCTGATCGACTGCCACACGCACACGGTGTTCGCCGGAACGCGCGAGGGCGAGTTCGCCCAACGGCTCGAGGGCAAGTCGTATACCGAGATCGCCGAGTCGGGCGGGGGCATTCGCGTCACGGTCGAGGCGGTACGGGCGGCCGGCCGCGATGAGCTGATCGAGCTGGCGTTGCCGCGCCTCGCGCGGATGTTGCAAAACGGCGTTACGACGGTCGAGATCAAGAGCGGGTACGGGCTGACCGTCGATGACGAGCTGAAGATGCTCGAGGCCGTGAAGCGACTGGGCGAGTTGCAGCCAATCGAATTGGTCGGTACGTACCTGGCCGCCCACACGACGCCGCGAGAGTTTGCCGATCGACCGGACGCCTATCTCGATTTGATCCTTGATGACAAGGTGTTGGCACGCATTCGCGATCGCGGTTTGGCCGAGTTCTGCGACGTGTTCTGCGAGCGCTCGGCCTTTGACGTTACGCAGTCGCGGCGCGTGCTCACGACGGCCGCCGGGTTCGGGCTCAGGCCTAAGCTGCACGCCGATCAGATCACGCAGATGGGGGCGAGCGTGCTGGCCGGCGAGGTCGGCGCGATCTCGGCGGATCATCTCGAGACGATTGACGAGGCGGGCATCGCCGCGATGAAGCAGGCCGGCTGCGTGGCCGTGCTGCTGCCGGGTTGTTCGTTCTATCTCGGTGTCTCTCAGGCCCCGGCGCGGCGGATCATCGAGGCCGACCTGCCCGTGGCGATCGCCACCGATTACAACCCCGGCTCGGCCATGATCGAATCACTGCCGCTGGTGATGCACATCGCCTGCAGCCAAATGAAGATGACGCCGACGGAGGCGATCGTCGCGGCCACCGCCAACGCCGCGGCCGCCATCAACCGGCACGGTAGACTCGGCGCCATCGAAGTCGGCATGCAGGCCGACCTCACCATTCTCGACGTCCCCAACCACAAACGCTGGCTCTACGAGCCGGGCCGAAACTGCGTGCGGCGGGTGATTAAGAACGGCCTTCTCCATTAGCAGCCTGAAAGGCTGACCGATAGCAGCCGTGGGCAAGTCCCGCCTTTGCGGGACGCCGCCCACGATAACCTCGCACCCGGTCCATTCGACCCTGAAAGGGTCGCATCAACGCCACGTCGCACACGCCTCAGAGAATAGACAACCCTTTCAGGGTCGGGCGGTTCGGGGGCGACGGCACCCGGTGGCGGCGTCCCGGCGCGCCGGGACTTGCCGCCGGCTACTTCCGATCAGGCTTTCAGCCTGCGACCCCAACCGCCGATTCTGTCACGCACCCTGATAGACATTGTGCGTGGTAAGCTGTCGGCATGGGATCGAGACGGGTTGATCCGGACCCTCCGTCGTGTGGATTAGCAGCCTGCGTGCGCTGCGGAGTCAACGCCACATCACGCGTCTACGTAAACGCAAAGACTGGTCGGCTCGGGAACCGCTTGGCCGTCTTCACGGAGGCCTTCGATGTGGAAACGGATGGCCTCGCGGAGTTGCTGTTGGACCTCCTCACGGGTGGCTCCCGTGGCGACGCATCCCGGCAGATCGGGCACATAGGCGGAGTAGTTTCCGTTCGCTTTCTCGATGACGACACCGTATCGCATTGCCCACGTCCTTTCCTTCGATCGCGTCATCTATTATATGTAGCATCGCCCGGTTTTTCACGAAGAACAAGATGTGCGGGCGTAGCGAGATCCGTGACAGCTCCGGCAGACGTGCTGCGTGCGTGAACAGTCCCGGAGGGACGTAAGACGGCAGCCCAGGGCGCGAGCCCTGGGATTTGAGGGCGCGGCTGGACACAAAGCCCCGTTGGGGCGGCAGATGGGTTTCGAGCCGGTGAGAGGTTCTACCGCCCCTACGGGGCTGAGTTCAACAGGGGGAGCCCGCTCCCAGGGGCTTGCGCCCCTGGCTACTGCCGGTCGCCCCGCTGGGGCTGAGGACACCCGGCCGAAACTGTCACGGAACCGGCGTATGGTCGGGCGTTGATACCATGACAACTCTTTCGTCCAACAATCGAATCTGTGTGACCGGCGGGGCCGGGTTCTTGGGGCGGGTGGTGTGCCAGGTGCTCCGGGACCGCGGGGCGCCCAGCATCATCGTGCCGCGGTCGAGCGAGTATGACCTGACACGGGCCGATGCCGCCCGGCGATTGTTCGACGATCACAAGCCCGACGTCGTGATTCACCTGGCGGCCGAGGTCGGCGGAATCGGGGCGAACCAAGCCAACCCCGGTCGGTTCTTTTTCGCCAACATGGCCATGGGTCTGAACCTCATCGAAGAGGCCCGCGTGCGCGGCGTCGACAAGTTCGTGCAGGTCGGCACGGTCTGCTCCTATCCCAAGAACTGCCCGGCCCCGTTTCGCGAGGAATCGCTCTGGGACGGCTTCCCCGAAGAAACGAACGCACCGTACGGCGTGGCCAAGCGGACGCTGGGGGTCATGCTCGACGCGTACCGGAGGCAATACGGTTTCAACGGGATCTACCTGATCCCGGTCAACCTCTACGGCCCCGGCGACAACTTTGACCCCGAGATGTCGCACGTCATCCCCGCGATGATTCGCAAGTTCTGCGACGCGGTCGATGAGGGACGTGACGCGGTCACGGTTTGGGGCGGCGGGACGATTACGCGAGAATTCCTCTACGTGGACGATGCGGCCGAGGCGGTCGTGAAGGCGACGGAAACGTGCGACGACTCCGAGCCGATCAACCTGGGCACGGGCCGGGAGATCAGCATCGCCGACCTGGCGCAGCGGATCGCCTCGCTGTGCGGCTTTTCCGGGCGTATCGAGTGGGACGGCTCGAAACCCGACGGCCAGCCGAGGCGGCGGCTCGACACCGCGCGGGCCACGCGGCGGCTCGACTGGCGAGCCAAGGTCGATCTGGAGGAGGGGTTGCGCCGCACGATCGACTGGTGGCGGTCGAGATAGGTGCGGGCGTGAGCGTGTGAAACGTCACCGGCCGGTGCGGGGCCCGGCCGCTACCACAACTCCCGGTGCGGGGTCCGGCCGCTACAACTGCCCGGTTGGAATCTCGGTTGCGATTTTAACTTGGCGTCACCGTGCCGGTGTCGTAGAATCCCTTGTAGAGCAATAGGATATTCGTGCGCTCTCTGCGAGGCGTAGATGATGACATCTCTCTTACATGTCAAGGCGTGGCGGGCTTGTGCCTGTTTCTCCGCCATCGTTCTTGCCGGCTCGCTCGCCGCAAGCGGCGATCAGGACATGGTCGCCGCAGAATCGGCCAAGACGAAGGCGGCCATTCTGCCCATCACCGGGCAGATCACCGACGTTACGGTCGAGAGTCTCGAGCGCCGCATCGAAGAGGCCCGTTCGAAGGGCGTCGAGATCATCATCTTCGACATGGACACGCCGGGCGGGCTGGTGACCAGCTCGATCGCCATCTCCGATCTCATCAAGAATCTGACGGACATCAAGACGGTCACCTGGGTGAACCCGGATGCGTACTCCGGCGGAACGATTGTGGCCGTGGCGTGCGACGAGATCGTCATGGCGCGTTCGTCGCGCATGGGCGATTCGCAGGTCATCATGGGCGGTCCCGGTGGTGCGACGGCTGTGCCGGAAGACTTGCGGCCCAAGGCCTACACGCCGGTGCTGGCCGAGTTCCGTGCTTCGTGCCGTCTCAACGGCTACGACCAGGTCTTGTGCGAGGCGTTCGTTCTTCCGGACCGCGAGGTCTGGTGGTTGGAAAACGCGGAAACCGGTGAGCGGCGGTTCGTGCTCAAAGACGAGAAGATGGAGCTTCTCGGTGAACAAGACGAGAAGGACGCGACCGGCGACAAGGATAAGGATGATGATACCGAAGCGGACACCGGCGATGAATCGACGGACGCGGACGGCGCCGAAACCGAAAAGGTGTCCGCGTGGCGTCTCGTCGAGACGTACTACGATCCGCTTCTCGAGATGGAGGACGACGTGATCCAGCCGATCGTTCGCGACGATCAGTTGCTACAGATGTCGGCCGGGGAGGCGGAGGCGTACGGGTTCAGCCGGGGCGTCGTGGCCAATGAACAGGAGCTGCGCGAGCGCTACGGGATCGGCTCGATGGTACGTATCGAGCCTACCTGGTCGGAGGATCTGGCGTTTTGGATGACGTCGATCTACGTTCGCGGTTTTCTGATGATCATCATCATGCTCGGCGCGTACGTCGAGTTTCACACGCCGGGTGTCGGCGTTCCGGGGCTGGTCGCGCTGATCTGCCTGGGGATATTTGTCGGCGCTCCCTACCTCACCGGCCTGGCCAACGTGTGGGAGTTGATCGTTCTAGTCGTGGGCGTGATTCTGCTCATGCTCGAGTTGTTTGTGATACCGGGGTTCGGGATTCCGGGTATCGCGGGGCTGATACTCGTATTCGTGGCGATCCTGGCCACGTTCGTGCCGGACGAGCCGGGCCGGTCGTTTCCGCTGTACCTCCCCTCGCTGGGGTCGACCTATGAGTTCCTCAAGGACGGCTTGGTCGTGCTCGTGGGTTCGATGGTCACGTCCCTGGCAGGCATGTTCTTGCTCAGCCGATA
>JADFRH010000140.1 GCA_022561415.1 Planctomycetota bacterium | reverse complement strand
CCCCGATCACGGCATCAAACGCATATCCGGCGATCATCCGCTCGCCGCCAAATTCGCTATGACCTAGCGATCTACTTGGGTGGTTTGGGTGGCACGAGCCTGTCACCCGCCGCGACGTGACGACCGTTGACGTAGTCGGGCCAAGGCATTACGCGTCCGGACGAAGGTTTGACTTCGAGGATCTCGACGAAGCCGTCCAGCGCCGCGACATAGCATCGCTCGTCGATGTCACCCGGTGGGATCTCGGGCGGCGCGGGATTCTCCGCCGCTCGAGCGCGTACGAGCGTGAGCTTTTCCCATCGCCCATCCTTCGATTCGTACTTCGCGGTGGCGCCGGGCCAGGGTGTCATGCCGTGAATGTGATCCACGACGCGTGCGCGGCTGCGGTCGAACCGGACGTACCCGTCGGATTTCTCGAGTTTCCGGGCCAGGGTCGCCTCGTCGTGTTGTTGCGGCTCCCCGTCGGGAACGGCGCCGTGTTCAAACATCGCCAGCGCACCTTTGACGGCGTCGACGCCTATGCCCGCGAGGCGATCGTGCAGTTCTCCGGCGGTCTCCTCGGGTTTGATCTCGGTGCATCGCGACGTCAGAATCGGTCCGGCGTCCAGTTCTTTGACGATTCGAAACACGGTGCATCCGGTCCGCTCTTCGCCTCTGACGATCGCCCAGTTGATCGGCGCCGCACCGCGATATTTGGGAAGCAGCGATGCGTGAAGGTTGATGCATCCGCCGGCGAAGGCGCTCAGTACGTCACCTCCCAACATCTGCCCGAAGGCGATCGCCAGCCCGACGTGAGCGTTGCATGCGCGTAAGTTCCGCACAATCTCCGAGTCGTTAATGTCCTCGACCTCGAGCGTATCGAGGCCGAGATCGTCGGCCCACGCGCGAACCGGCGTCGGCGTTACCTTTCGACCGCGACCGCTTGGCCGCGACGGCTGCGTGATGACCAGCGGGACTTCGTGCTCGCTCTGCGCCAGCCAACGGAGCGTCGGCACGGCGAACTCGCCCGAGGCTAGGAGGACGATTCGCATCGGGAGGAACTCCTGCGTCGCGGCGACTCGGCGAAATCGGCTTCGAGCTGCTTGAGGGCGCGGCGGTTGGCGATCTCGTCGGTCGAAGACATGTTGTCCGTAATCAATCGACCGTCGAGGTGGTCCATCTCGTGCTGCCACACCCGCGCGGTCAGGTCCTGGCTCTCGCGGCGAATCGGATTACCCGCGGCGTCTACCGCCTCGATCGTCGCACCGGTTGAACGCCGCATCGTCACATCGACTTCCGGAATGGAAAGGCAGCCCTCCGGCTCCTCGGTTGCACCTTGCAGGTCGGACAGTTTCGGATTCACGTAGACGGCGTCGTCCTCGGGCTCACCGGTCAGGTTGCAAACGAACAAACGAATTGCTACCCCGACCTGTGGCGCGGCTAGGCCCAGCCCCTCGCCGGTATGCATCAGCGCGAGCATGCGATCGGCCAGGTTTTGCAGCTCGGGACCGAACGATTCGACCGGCTCACAGACCCGTTTGAGAATCCCATCGGGGTAGTAGACGATGTGCAGGTTGTCGAGGCTAGGGATCTTCATCCAATCACATTCTTCGGCTTCGTCAGCGTTGACCTTATCGGCCCGTCGCTTGACAAGCCCTCGACCCTGGATAGTATGAAGTATCGTTGAAGTGTAAAGAGACCGGTCTGTTCTTCGTGGTGAAACGACGAGACTCACCTTGCGAACACGACCTCAAGGCACACGTCCGCACGCACCGTCCGCGAAGCGGCTCTGCCGTCCTCGCGCCATGGCCAAGCCGCCCGGCGGCGTCGCGGCGCCTAACGAACCTCATGGCGAAGAACCCAAACGGCAACGGCAGCGTGGACGACAATTCCAACGCCCGCTTTGCGACGAGCGCCGAGGACAAGATCAAAGGGCGCAAGTGGTTCGATCGCGCGCGCGAGCTGGGTGACAAACGCCAATTCGATTATGCGATCGAGTACTACGTCAATGGTCTCGAGTTCTGGCCTGACGGGGTGGAAGAGGCCTGCAAGCCCTTGCACGGCTGTGCCGTGGCTCGGCGACACACCGGCGGCAAGAAGCCCGGCCTGAAGGACTCGATGAAGCGGTCGATGAACGATAAAGATCCGAAGAAGGCCTACTTGAACGCCTTGTGGCTGTTCGGTCACGACCCCGACAATTTAGGTTTTGTCGAAGGCATCGCCAGAAACGCCAGCCGCCTGCGGGCCGAGGACGCTGCATGTTGGGCGGCCGGCCTCTTACGCAAGGGGCTCGAGTCGGCGCCGAAAGCCAGCGCCAAGCAGTTTCAGACGCTAACGCAACTGGCCGAGGACGTGGGTGACCGCGCGGCGGCGCGTCACGAGTCGACTTTCGCCGCTACGGCCTACGAACTCGGAATCGAGACCCTGAATCTATGGCGCCGCAGGATTCCCAAGGACGACACGGTCGAGTCGGCCGTCAAGCATCTCTCGACCAAGCTGACGATTCTCAAGGGCAAGTACCAGGACGCGGACTCTTTTCGGGACAGCATTCGCGACGATGAGGCGCAGCGCGACCACCACGACGAGAAGCGAAGTGTGCAGAGCGACGATCGCCTCGAGGAGCTGATCGCCAAAGCGCAACGGGAGCATGAGGAAAACCGCGATTCTACGGAGGCGCTCAAGCATCTCGCCAATCTCCTCTGTCGCCGGGAGAACGAAGAGGATGAGATGCGCGCCATCGGGGTTCTCGTTACCCAGTTCAAGCGCACGAACGACTACCGCTGGAAGGTCATGGCCGACGACATCCGCATGAAGCAACTCGGACGCAGCGTTCGCGAGCTGGCCAAAAGCGGTGACAAGGAGGCCATCAAGGAGCAGCGGATCAACCAGCTCCGCTTCGAACTCGGTGTCTTCAAGGAACGCACCGTGCGGTATCCCACGGATCACCGTATCCGCTTCGAATACGGCGTTCGCAGTTTCCAGGCCGGGCGCTTCGATGAGGCCATCCCCATGTTCCAATCCGCCCGCACCGATCCGAAGAACCGGGCCGTATGTGGCATGTACCTCGGTCGGTGCTTTTTCCGCAAGAAGTACTACGATCAGGCCGTGGAGGCCCTTTCCGGGGCCATCGAGGAGCATCAATTCAGCGACGACGACATGGCCAAGGCCATGCGATATTGGCTGGGCAGGGCTCAGGAGGCGTCCGGAGACGCAGCGGCGGCCCGAAAAACCTACGGAAACCTGCTCCAACTGGACTACAACTTCGGTGACGTTCGTGCTAGACTCGATGCGCTCCCCGCGTCGGGCTAGGCGTGTCTTGCCGGTCGGCGGGAAGATTCATCGTGACGGAGATCGACTGTGGCTAACTCGGCTTCGGCCAGGAAACGTATCAAACAGAACGAGCGCGACCGTGGGCGCAACCGCGCGCGAAAGTCCGCCCTCAAGACCGAAACAAAGAAGTTCCTCGATGCCGTAGGCAGCGGCGAGACCCAGGTTGCCACCGACGCGCTGTCGGCGGTGCAAAAGACGCTCGACCAGGTGGCGGCCAAGGGCACCCTGCACAAGAACACGGTGGCCCGGCGGAAGTCGCGCCTCGCCAAGCGGCTCAACGCGGCGATCAAGGCCGGGTAGAGCAGTCCGCCAGGCTCGGGGAATCCAAACGCTCATCGGGCGCTGCGTCTGCGGCGCCCGTTGTTCTGCGCGAAATCTGTTCGGGGCGGCCGGGGGTATCGGTCGGGGATCTCGTGAGCCAGTCCAAATCAAGCAAGTATGTCTCGCGCGGTGGGGAGAAGCTGGCCGCCGCTCTCGACCATTTCGACATCGACGTTGCCGATCGGGTCTGCGCCGACCTCGGCAGCCACGTCGGCGGATTTGTGGATTGCCTTGTTCAGCGCGGCGCGGCGCGCGTGTACTCGGTCGACACATCCTACGGCACGTTGGCGTGGAAACTGCGGCGCGATCCGCGCGTTGTCGTGCTCGAGCGAACCAATGCCATGCACGTGGTACTGCCCGAGCCGGTTGACCTCGTCACCATCGACGTGGGTTGGACGCCGCAGTCGAAGATACTGCCCGGTACGGCCGGGCTGCTGCGACCTCGCTATACGCAAGACGCACCTTCGATCGGAGCCGCGCCCGTAAGGAAGCGGGAACCAACCGCGCAGCAACCGCTCCCTAACGGTCGCGGCTCGGAAAGCGATCGACCTGCTCAGTCAAGTTCCACGAAGCCGGCCCCATCGTGCGGTGCGGACAAAACGGGGTCAAACGTACTCACACTCATCAAACCGCACTACGAAGCGCTCAAGGATCAATTGGATGCCGGCGTTCTGCCGGATGAGTGGGTTGACGGTGTCGTCCATGACACCGTCGAGCAGATGAAAGCGTCAGGGTGGCACGTGGTTGGCATCGTCGAAAGCCCCATACGCGGCCACGCCGGTAACCGAGAGTTCTTCGCACTTCTGGAAATAAAGAAATAAAGGGGTCAGGCTACTTTGCACATGCGCGCAGGCCGCCAAGCTGATGGAAAGCGCGGCGCCGCCAACGACCGGTTACACGAATCTGTTGGTGTTGCTCGCGGCCCGTTGATCCTTGCGAGGGCGTGGTGCCGGCCATCGCGACCGAGCGAATCGTGGATGATTCGAGCGGGGAAGGGGTTGACACTTCTCGGAAACGGACCGGAATCGTTGTCTCCGAGGCATCAAGAGCAGGATTCGCACGTTGGAGCAGCCACGCACACGCGAATCGAGTCTGGAATAGTCGTTTCGCTTGCATCGGGCGGTTCGATTGGATATCATTGTGGCTTGAAATCTGACAACCGACGAATGTCAGTTGATGTTTCGCGCGATTGAATACAGGTTCGGGGCCGCGATGAACGAGAGTACACCACAAGACCAAGGCGATCCCAGCCGGCAGCCCGCACCCGGGTCCATGGACGCTGAAGAGGGCTCGCCTGCACGCGCCGCTGCTTTGCCGGGATCACCGACGGAATCGATACCGGAAACACGCACACGGTTTCCCAAGCGCATCGGGCACTACCGGATCAGGCGGCTGATCGCGTCCGGAGGTATGGGCACGGTGTACGAAGCCGCTCAGGAAAAACCACGCCGCGTCGTGGCCCTCAAGGTCATGAAGAAGGGTGTCACGTCACCGTCGGCCATGCGTCGCTTCGAATATGAATCACAGATTCTCGCGCGGCTGCGACATCCCGGTATTGCTCAAGTCTACGAAGCCGGTACGCACGAAGACGGAGACGTACGCGTTCCGTTCTTCGCGATGGAATACATTCCCAACGCCAAGACGCTCACGGAATACGCCAAAGATAAGGATCTCAACGTCAACGCTCGCCTGGAGCTCTTCGCACAGCTATGCGAGGCCGTGCACCACGGCCATCAAAAGGGCATTATTCACCGCGACTTGAAGCCGGGAAACGTCCTAGTTGACTCCAACGGCGAGGTTAAGGTCATCGACTTCGGCGTAGCACGCGGGACGGATTCGGACCTGGCCGTGACAACGCTTCAGACCGACTACGGTCAACTGGTCGGCACCCTTCAATACATGAGCCCCGAACAGTGCGAAGGCGACCCGCACGACATCGACACCCGAAGCGACGTCTACGCCCTGGGTGTTGTTCTCTACGAGCTACTCTGCGGGAAGCTACCGTACGACCTGACGCGCTCGAATATCTACGAGGCGACGCGCATCATTCGCGACACGCAGCCCTCGCATCTCAGCGTGCATGACGCCTCCTTCAAGGGCGACCTAGATACGCTCGTTTTCAAAGCGTTGGAGAAGGACCGCGACCGGCGCTATCAATCCGCGCTCGAGTTGTCGCAAGACATTCGGCGCTTCGTGGGCGGTGAGCCCATCGTCGCCCAACGAGCGAGCGTGACGCATCAGCTTCGATCCTTCGCACGGCGCAACAAGACACTGTGCGGAGGTGTCGTGGCCGTCTTCATTGCCATCACGGCCGGATTCATTGTGAGCCTGTCGCTTTATCTGAAGACGGAGGAAGCCCGCCAGGCCGAACGCGAACAGAGACTCTCGACCGAGGTCGCCGCACGTCGCGTCACACGCGAGCGTGATCTGGCTGTCGCGGCAGAAGCGAAGATCAAGGAACAAGACCTAGATCGGTTTCAGTGGGTCACGTTCGTTTCACAGATCTTCGGCGATCGCAGGCCGGACGGAACGGCTTCCGGCGCAATCTCGATAGAGAACGCGTTGGAAAATGCCTCCCGCGAGATAGCGAGCACGACCCAGGACCAGCCCGAAATGGAAGCGGCCATGCGAACGGTCTTCGGCAACACGTTCGAGGCTTTCGGCCAGAGGGAGCGAGCGAAGGACGAGTTCAAACGGGTGCGTGCGTTGATCGGGTCCAAGAAACCCACGGAAGTCGCAGTCACAATGGCTGGTCTGGCCACAAAGCTGAATAGAGAAGGCAAGCGTCTTGAAGCGATCAATCTGGACCGTGTCGTGCTGGCCGTTCGGAGTCTGGTGCTTGGAG
>JADFRH010000139.1 GCA_022561415.1 Planctomycetota bacterium | reverse complement strand
TAAAGGGCTGGTCTTTTTCGTGGAGTGTATCAACGGCACGCCAGAGGGCAATCCCCATCGCTTCGTTAATGCCTAAGTCGAATAATTCGCACCACGCTTCAGGCGAAAGATCTGCGGCATTAATTTGAAGTTGGGTCACTTCAACGCCGTTTTCTCTCAACTTCGCAAGTACCGCTGCATCCCCATATCGAATCAACGGCTCGCCGGGGACGATTAGCCGAATAGGAAAGCCCGAGGTCAGGAATCCGGCATTCCGCACTTGGTCTGCCTGCGCTTCGTTTGGCAGGGACATGGTGTGATAAATTCCCATCGGATCGACGATGATAATGGTTGCCTTGCCCTGTTCTTGGTTGAATAACTCTTCGACAATAACGCCCATCGTGTAACTTTTACCCGAGCCGCGTTTACCACAAATAAAGACCGCCCGCGAACCTGTGGCTTTCATATAAACGGGGTCATTGCTTTCGTACTCGGTGCCAATCCGTAAATTCACCTCTGCCATGGGGGTATCCTTTCGCACAGGTTAAGTGTGCCATAACCAACTAAACATGGAAGCGAGGGGGCGTGATGTCCAGAAATGGAACCAAAGATTCTTGAGCCGAAATCCCACCATGAAATCCCCACTCGGTTACTTTGCGATTTCTGGCAATTTTATCATCGCCAGTCAGAACAGAATAGATGTCTCCATTCTCAACGATGCGAACGGTCTTTGCGGAAGGATGGTCACCTTTAACGTAGCGTGGTGACCGCGTTTCCGGACTCAAATGGACGGTTTGCTGATCGGTAAACCACAGAATTCCGTGGTCGGCTGTTGCGAATATCCGCATCGTTTTTCGGGATGAGATCGAGGCCTACATCAAACATCCGCGTATCGCCTCTCTGTTCAAGGCGAAGCTCTGGAAGCACCTTCCGCTTCAGCAGCGACAACTGACGTACGATGACCTCAGACCCTACGTCGAGCGGCTGTGCACAGCGCAGGATCCTCCGTGGAGGTTGAGCGCCGCGTTCCCCGAGCCCCCGGGCATGGACGAGTTCCGCCAAACCAAGGTCGAAACGCGCGGTGCGGCTCGGCGCGAAGACGTCGAGCTGGGCAAGCGGCACAGGGACTAGAGCGTTCTCGCACAGCGCGTCTCTGTTTCGAGACAATCTCTCGGGGGAAACGCAGCTTCGGGCGCTACAGAGAACAGAGCATGTGCTAACGCTGCCGCAAGCGTGATCGCGCCAGTACGAGCAGTCGTTCGCAGACGAAGTCACGGAAGGTTACGGAGTCGAGGGTGTGCAGGCGGAGCATGGGGCCGCTGATGAGATCGCCGTGAACGTTGGGACTGAATCGCGTTTCGTGAAACGCGATGGCTTCGGTCGTCACGGTGCCCAGCAGCTCCGTCCTATAATCTCCGATACCGAACTCGAAGCGGATTTCGCGACCGCCTTCCAGGAAATTCGACGCGTCCATCTGCATGGCGAAGCCCGCCTCGGAGTATTTCTCAACGAGTTCGACGAAGACCGGGATCAGCTTTTCAAGCATAAGCTTACGGAGCATTTGAAGACGTTCAGGTCCGCCGGACTTTGCCGTACGGGGGCCGTCGACGCCGTGCTTCTTGAGCACGGGCACCAGGGAGTCCAATTCGGACTCGGTCTCACGTGATTTACGCGGTCCGAAGGCGTCCGGCGGCTGACGGCTTGGTCCGATTTGTCGGTTTTTCTGGGATGCTTGCAACAGAAGATCCTCCGTACAGATCACGCCACCGTGCTGAATCCCGTACGAACAGGTGTAAGAACTCCGGGCGCACCGCGAAACGCAGCGCGCGGTCCCTAGCCAGATTGTCGGTCGCGCAGGCCACGGTCTTGAACATACGCGGGCGAGCATCGGGCGGCGTCGGCCCTCACAATTCAAACGCCGGCGGTGCCGTGGGAACAGTCCGATATCGCCTTTCCTTCCGGTCGGCCGGTACACCGGGAATTGACAAGCACCGATAGACTCGCTACGGTCGAAGGGTGCCTGTCGAACGCGCGGTCAACGATCACGTCGCCGGGAGCCGATGACGCGAGCGTTCGCAGGCGTAGCTCCGTTTTTTATGCAGGTCGGGAGAATCGGCGGTGCCCACTCTGTTTGTACTTCAAGGTCCGGACAAGGGCCGAACCTATCATACGCCGGCTGAGCCTTCGATCATCGGACGCACGTCCGATCAGATTCAGTTGAGCGATAACGGCGCGTCCCGCCGTCACGCGGAGCTTCGCTTCGAAAACGGCGCCTGGATGCTGTCCGACCTTAACAGTTCCAACGGGACGTACGTCAACGGACAGCGAATCGTAGCGCCGACCGAGCTGAAGCACGGGGACCAGATTCGCGTCGGAAGTTCCGTGCTCGTTTTCGGCGGGCACGAGTACGCGAGGGGTTTCTCCGGGGTCGACGCGATACGCGATGAGGTGGACCTGGATCTTTCAAGCCCGGCGGGCGGCGCTTCGATTCTCTCGGCCGTGGACGCGTCGCAGGAGAGCGTGATCCTGCAAGCCCCCGAGACGGCCGACGCCGTGGCCGCCTGGAATGTCGTCTACAACGTCGCCGAGTTGATCGGCGTGGTCGACTCGGCGGAGGCGCTTCTCGAACGGGTGGTCGACGTGCTCTTCGGTCACGTTGTTGTCGACCGGCTCGTCCTTCTGATTCACGATCCCGAGACCGGAGAACTCATGCCCCAGGTCGTTCGCTATCGAACGCTCGACCCCAAGCGCCGCCCGAAGATCATGACGTCCCAGACCATCATCAACCACGTTCTGAAGACGCGCGAGGGTGTGCTGTGTGCGAACGCGATGACCGATGATCGGTTCAGCAGCGACAACATGCCCGACAGCATCCACCGGCTCGCGCTTCGCAGCATCATTTGCGTGCCCATCATCACCAGAAACGAGGTCAAAGGTATCTTCCACCTCGATTGTTCCATGTCGCATCATACCTACACCCAGGAGCAGTTGCGGTTGGTGGTGTCGATCGGTCGCCTCGCGGGAATGGCCATTGACAACATGCGGCTGATGGAGTCGCGCGTGCAGACGGAGCGATTGGCGGCGGCCGGCGAGACCGTCGCACACCTCTCGCATTACATACGCAACATCCTTCAGGGTATGCAGGGTGGTGCGGACGTCGTCGAGCTGGGTCTCAAGAACAAGTCGTTGGAGACGACCGAGTCCGGCTGGTCGCTGGTGCGGCGCAATCTCGATCGAATCTTCGTGCTCACGATGAACATGTTGACGTTCAGCAAGGAGCGGAAGCCCGCTATCGAGATGGGGCAGCTAAGCAAGATCGTCGAGGACGTGATGGAGCTGTCGCAGCACCGCGCGGATGAGAAGTCGGTCATGATCCTGACGGACTTCGAGGAGATGCCGGCCGTGCCGGTCGATCAAAACGGCATGCATCAGGTCATCAGCAACATTTTGCTCAACGCCATCGAGGCGGTTCCCCGCGAGAGCGGCCGCATCAAAATTTCGACCCGGTATTATCCCGAACGCAACCGGGTCGTCGTATCCATTGGAGACAACGGTCCGGGCATCCCCTCCGACGAAATGGACTACGTCTTCGACGCGTTTCATTCATCCAAGGGCCACGGGGGCACCGGGCTGGGTCTCGCGGCGGCGAAGAAGATCGTTGCCGAACTCAACGGCGAGATCGAATTCGAGACCGCGGACGGTCAGGGTACCACATTCCACATCATCCTTCCCATCGAACGAAGCTGCCTCGCTGACAGCGGAAAGACGGCGGGGCCGGGGTAGCCGACGCAATTTCGGCTCCCACATAGCGTCAACGTTCGATCTACCGGTCAAGCCCGACGCCCACGCGAGGGCGGTCCGCAGACTCGAGGTTGACAGATATCTAGTGCTGTGCCAGCCGTCGATTGGCGGGTTGAGAATAGGTCAAAACGTGTGCCACTGCTCTATGACCAGTGCTCCCGGGAGCTGTGATTGTGGGTCAACACGGCTCCCAGAGCCGTGGCACACGAACTCGTCGATTCAACGCTGACAGAGCACTAGGCGATCAGGTCCAGCAGCGCACCGGTTGTCGTGCTGGAATGGTTCGCCGGACTTCGCGGCTCGACGCTCGCACCGGTTGGTCTGGGACTTGATCCCGTTGGCAAGACGGGGTTGGCGTCGGCCTCGTCCAACGAGTCCGTGCGCCGATGTTCGGCGAGTTCCGCCCTGGCGGCGCGTTCGGCGGTGGCCGCTTGAGCCGCCACGGCGCGGTCCCGGGAGGACGGATTGGCCGGTGCCTGAGCGGCGCGACGAATCTGTTGCATCTTGGATATCGTCGCCTGCGGGTTACCGGGGACTTCGGAGGTATCGATGTTGACCTCACCGCCGACGGCGTAGCGCTTTCCGTCGGGTCCGGTCGTATATTCGAAACTGGGTCCACCGCTTGCGCTCGAACCGGCCGCCCCTTTGTGAGCTTGCTCGTGACGGCGGACCTCCTGGTCGCGTCGCTTGAGCTTGCGGACCTCGGCCTGCTCCTCTTCGCTTAGTTTGCTTGTACCCGAAGATGTGCCGGCCCGGTCGGTCGCGTTCTGCTCATTCGTCCTGGAAGGCGCGCCGAGAATGCCCATCGAGAACTCGGCGCTGTCGGTGGGTTGTGGATAGACATCGACTCTGGAAGTCCCGCCGATCGTAGTCTTTTCGTTGTCGGCGTTCGCGATTCGAGCGGAGAGCGGGCGCGCAGGCGCCGTGCCGAACATCGATGCGAGTATCGCGTTGTGGCTGATCGGTTCGACCATGCGCTGGAGCAAACCCAAGGAATCGGCGGGGAACCCTCTCCCTGGAGCTAGCTATCGAACGATGATCGGGGCGGCAGAAGTTACGAGGGAAAACGGGGGAGCCGTGCGAGCCGAGGCCGATAATGGCGAGCGTCTCGTACCATGAAATCCGTGGACGAGTCGTAGCGACTACAGTTCCCGAAGGTGCCAGCCACCGTCGACGTGGAATACCGAACCGGTCGTGAAGGGAAATTCGCCGCGGGCGATTGCGCCGACCGCTTTGGCGACTTCTTCAGGCTTGCCCCAGCGGTTGATCGGCGTCATGCCGGCCGCGAGCTTGGCGTTGTAGTGATCGCGCACGCTTTTCGCCGAGGTCATGTCCGTCTCGATAATGCCGGGGCTGATTTCGTACACGTTGATGCCGTGTCCGGCGAGCCTCGCGGCGAACAGCGTGCTCACCATGCTCAGCCCGGCCTTGCTGATACAGTATTCGCCGTAGTCCTTCGCGGCCGTATACGATCGCAGTGACGTGATGAACACGATGCTCGCGCCGTCGATCGATTTCGATTCGATCAGCCCGATCATCTCGCGCGCGACGCGCTGCGTCAGGAAGTAGGGAGCGCGAAGGTTGGCGTCGAGAATCGTGTCAAAGCTTTCCTCTTCGGTATCGAGAATGTCCTTGCGAACGCTCGGCGCTCGACCGGCGTTGCTGACGAACAGATCGATGCGCCCGAATCGCTCCATGGTGAAGCCGACGAGCAGATCGCGATGTGACTTGGCCGTGATGTCGGCCTGGCAGATGTCGACCGGTGTGCCGATGCGCTCGACGTTCTGCCTCGTTTCCTCGGCTGCGTCGAGGTTCTCGTTGAAGTTGATCAATACGGCGTAGCCGGCCGTGGCCAACTCGAGGCAGATGGCGCGACCAATGCCGCGCGAGCCGCCGGTGACGAGTGCTACTTTCTGATCGATCATTGCTTTTCGGCGCAAGAGAAAAACCGGTCGGCGCTGCGTCGTGAGACCAGACCGGCCGGATTGCCTTGCATGCTTCGCCTATGTCGTTTTGGCAGCCGCAGCGATCATCAAATCGCGCTCCACCTTGCGAATGGACTTACGCAACTGTCGTCGCTTTCGTTCGGACGGCTTTTCGTAATAGCTGTGCCTCTTCATGTCACGCGTTAGGCCTTCGCGCTGGCAAAGTCGCTTGAAGCGTTTCAACATCTGCTGGATGGATTCATTACCGCGAGGTCTAACTCGTACCACTGCAACTCCTTACCGACGGTGATTCGTCATGGGCCAACACATTTCACAACCTGCCCTCCGCCGCGACGATACCGATACTTCGGCCCGCCGCGTAGCGGAGCCCCGCATTCTATGGCATCCCATCGTCCGACGCCAGCGGTGACTTTCTCAATCCGCAGCGCGTGTGAATCTGCGGTCACAAGCCGAAGCAAGCGCATCGTCCGATAACAAACGGTTCGCGTTGGGGATGGGGAAATGATCCCCGTTTTCGTATTGCTCGGAAATATTATCCCGTTATGATATTGCGCATGAGGAACGACTTGTCGATCGCGGCCGACCGGGCAGCGGAAACGGTCGGCGCTCGGATCAAACGCCGCCGCATAGAGCGTGGGAAGACTCAGAAAGAGCTAGCGGTCGAGGCGGGGATCAATCAGGGTTATCTTTCCTTGATAGAGCGGGACAAGGCCAAGCCTCGACGGCCAACGTTCGACGCCCTGGCGGTGGCCTTTGCAGACGGCGCGCCGACCGGGGTGGTGGTCGGGATCGTGTT
>JADFRH010000138.1 GCA_022561415.1 Planctomycetota bacterium | reverse complement strand
TTATCATTCGGATTTCCACCGTTCTTGGCCGACATGGTGATGGCCCGAGCGAGCTTGCTCCAGGACTTGCCGCGCCGTGCATCGGTCACGGCCTTCTTGTGCTTGATGCGCGACCAGTGTGAGTGTCCCGACATATTGTTGATTCCCTCGTCGGCTCTGATTTCGCCGAAGTAGCCTAGTCGTCACCGCCGCCGGTTTCGGACGCTTCGCCCAGCGCTGCAACCTCCGGCTCGTCGCCCGCCTGGGCCGCGTCGATCTTGCCCGGCGTCGTGTCTCGAACGCGCCGCTCGTCATCGGACATACGCTCTTCCTCGCGCTCACCCACGATGACGACGGCCTGCTTCCAATGCTCGATGGCTTCCTCCTTGCGCGACAAGCGCCACGCGGTGTCGCCCAGATGATCGTGAATCACCGGATCCCCTTCGCGGTTGGCGACCTTGGCCCGCACCAGCCACTTCGTCGCGGTCTCGAAGTCGCCCTTCTTGTAGAGCAACCAGCCATAGGTGTCGAGATAGGCGGCGTTTCGCGGGCTGCTCGACACGGCGAACCGTATCATGGGTTCGGCCTTCTGCAAATGTAGACCCTTGTCGATCCAGCCGTAGGCCACGTCGTTGTTGAAGCTGGGAAACTTAGGACGCAGCGCCAGAGCCTTGGCAATGGCGTCGGAAGCGGCCTCCTCGTCCCCCTCGCCCCGCAGGCAGCGGGCAATGCGCTCGAGATACCAGACGCGCTCAGTCGGATCCGTTGTGTCCTCCAGCCAGGCGTTGAGCTGACGCCGGGCCGATCGGAACTCCTTGGCCAGAATCATGGTGCCGGCCAGACGCAACCGCAGGTCGATCATACGCCGTTGCAGCCGATCCTCGGTGTAGGGTTCGCTCGGCAGGAACATCGCGTTGTCGGGGTCCAGCGGTTGCACCATACGGCGCGCGCGCAGATTCTGCGGTGTGGCGAAGATGGCGTCGACCTGATCGATCAGCGTCTCGATGAGTTCGAGGCTCTCGTCAAAGCGCTCGGCCTGAGCCAGCGCGGCGATCAATCGGTTCTGAAAGACCTCCCGATCGAGCGTATCGATGAGCCGGCTGCGAAGCAGCTCGATCGCATTGTCAAAGCGTTCGCGCTCGAGCATAAGGCCGACCAATAACAGGAGGGCGTTATCGTTGTCCGGATCGCGAGCGAGCCAGTCGAGAACGAGTTGCTCCGCGCGCGCCTCCCGTCCCGATCTCGTCAGCGCCGTCACCAGCCTGGCCAGCGTACGAGAATCGTCCGGAGATTTCTGATACTCGGTGTCCAGAAGCGGAGCCGCCTTGGCGTATTCCTCGCGGCGAAGGTGCTCGTTCGCCAGCATGAGGCGGTAGAGCCTCGGGTCATCCGCCTCGGCAATCCAGGTCGTAAGCTGTGCCGTCAGCTCTTCTTCCCGTCCCGCCGAGCGAAGCGTGTCGATTCCGGCCACGCGAAAGAGCCGGCGCCAATTATCCGGCAGTTCTTCCCGCCGCTCCAGCTCGTCGAGAACGCGTAGGGCGGCGTCGAAGTCCTGAATGATCCAGTAGAGATCAATCAGACCCGGCGAACCGCCCCGTGACGAAAGCCGCCAGCCGAAACGATTCGGACGCCGGCGTACGAGTGTCTCGAGCTGCCGCGTCGCCTCCTCGAATTCGAGTAGGCGACTGGCCGTGGTGATCAGGCCGATAGCAGCGTCTTCGTTGTGTGGATCGTCGCGAAGTGCGTTGCGATAAGCGGCCGCGCGCTCCTCAGGCTCACGATCAATGTTATGGCTGTCGGCAATCGCGAGCCACGTAACGGCATCCGAGCCGTGCTCTTCCATTCCGCCGCGAAGCACCTCACGGAACCGTTCCAGGTCTGATTCCAGGGTGAATACGTAGTCCCGAAGGGCATCGCAACGTGTCTTGACTGCGGGGTTGACGGCGCGCCGGGAGAGTTCCTTGAACTCTTCCAGGGCGACGTCGCGTTTTCCCTCGCTCAGATAAACGTACGCGAGCATTTCACGCGCCGCTTCGTGGTCCGGGTCGATCTGGATCAATGCGCGAAGCTGGCGCTGGGAGCGCAGGTGTTGCCCACTGCTGCGGAAGAGTTTGGCCAGCGCGAACATCGCCCGCATGTCGGATCGTTTGAGCTGCATGGCCGCTTTGTAGTGTCGCTCCGCCTCGTCGGCCTGATCCAATCGTTCGTGGACGGCGCCGAGAATCAGTTCCAGTTCGAGGCCATCGGGTGTGACGTCGTTCGCGCGAGCCGCGATCGCCAGGGCCTCGTCGTAGCGATAGCGATTCAGAAGCAAACGTGCCAGTGCAATGCGTGCCGGCAAGAAATGCGGGCGAAGCTCGTACGCCCTGTTCAGCCAGTGTCGGGCTTCGTCAATCCGGTCCAGCTCGAGCGCCACCCGCGCGACGAGGTAGGCGGTAACCGAATCGACGTTGCGCAGATCCAATGCGGCGGCGGGCACGAGCGGGCCTTGCCCGGACGCCACCTTGCCCAAGGTTTCCGCCAGGGACTCTATCGTGTTCGCGTCCAGCTCAATCCCCGCGGCGCTCACGTGATACGCAGAACCCCAATCACCGGCGCCGGCAAGAACCTCGACCAGCGATAAACGGGCGCCAGCCGCCTCTGGATGCCTCGCGAGGAAACGCTCCAACTCCGTGCGTGCCTCGGCATTGCGCTCCAGCTCCAAGAGCATGTTCGCGAGTTGGAGCAAGGCATTTTCATTGTCGGGACGTCCGGCCAAGCGCGTGCGAAGCTCGTCCACGATCTTTAGCGGCTTCCCCTGGGTGCGGTAGATATCGAAGAGCAGAGCGACCACCTCATCATCGTCAGAGGTAATTTCCCTTACCGCGGCAATCGCTTCGTGGAAGCGCTTGGCGCGTAGCAAGAGACGAGCGTAACGCAGTGAGAGTGCGAGGTCGGTCGAACGCTCGGCGATCAGAGGCTCGAGCGCGGCAGCCGCTTGGGTGAAACGTCCCAGGGTCTGATGAATCTCCGACATGGCCTCGAGGACCACGCGATGCCCGTGATCGACCAGCGCCTGCAGCTCGGGCTCGGCGACCGGTAAAACCGGCTTGCCGGGCGGGCGATCGAGTTGGGCAACCGCGCGTCGGTGTAATCCGTACTGCCGAAGAGCGGCTTCGAGATAGCCCTCCTCTTGGAGCGCCGCAGCCAGGTGATAACGGCACAGCGCGGCGATCTGCGGGCGGCTTGAATAGTCGCTGCACAGAGTGGCCGTGCGGAAATCCTGAATCGCCCCGATGTGATCGCCGTTCCTCGCCAGGTAGCGCCCCCGAATGTAGTGCGACACGGCGTCGTCGGGATTGGATTCCAAAGCCCGTGTGGCGTGGCTGCGGGCGCGCTCGAGGTTGCCGGCTTCCCAGTGAAGGGAGGCGAGCGTTCGATGAATGTCCGGGTGCCGCGGATCATAGCGGAGCGCTCGCTCCAGTTCGATGGCGGCTTCGGTGTATCGCTGCTGGTCGATGAGCTTCCGGGCCTTGGGAATCTGCCGCGCCGCGCGCTGTGACAGGGGCTTGTGGTCGGCGGGCCGGGTGGGCCTTTCGACGTGCGGCTCGATCTTCGAGAGAGGAAGACGCGCCCGCTGGAGATCGATGTCCGTCGCGCCTGCGACCGCGCCTTGGGGATCGGCGTCCCGTGCCGTCCCGCTCGAGCGGCAGCCGGGAAGCGCGATAAGAAGTGTTACGCAGACGCCGGAGACGACACCACGGCCGAGAAGTCTTGATAGCATCGGTTCGCTTTCGTGGCGCAGGGGACTACGTTTCATTCTTGGCAAGGGCACGCCTCATCTCCCGTTGCGGTGATCAAGTGGATTTCGCTCGCTTCTTCGCGGTCGCGTGTTTTCTTGACGTCTGCGATTTCTTCGGCGAGTAGGATCGCATCACGATGCAGAAACGCTTTCCGTCGGACGCACTGATGTGCCGCTCGATAAAGGCCTGAACCTCTGCACGGGTCGCCGTGGGAAACACGACATCCGCCTCGCGCAAGGCGTTCAGCAGACGATCGTTGACCGGTATCGCGTGCCCTCCGAGGCCCCATAGCAACACGGACGCCACCACATACTCGCTCACGCCGTCGAGGTTCTCCAGGTACTGACGCGCGTCGCGACGCCCGACACTCTTGAGGCGATCGAGTGAAAGCCGGTTTTCGTTGTCGAACACCGACTGGATTGCCGCAATCAGTTTCTCACAGCGCCGGACCCCTTGTCGCATCGTGTTTCCCGCGGCCCGGTTGAGCTCGATGCCATCGGAGACGCGAACCTCGTTCCAGTCGACCATCGTTTCGAGAATGCGACCGACCGCCCGCTTCGCCTCAACCTCGGTCGATTCCTCCGCCAATACGGCGGTCGCCATGCACGTGAACGGATCCATCAGATCCGGAATGTCCGACTTCGTGACCGTCTGACGCTGTTTAGAATAGGCTCGTTTGAGCCTCCCCGCATAGAGTGTTCCGTTTTTCATGGATCCATATCCTGCGATTGATCCGGCACGCCGGAATCCAATTCTTTCCTTGGCGTAAAGTCCTGCTCCGCTGTGGCTGCCTGCGAATCGTCGACCGCATCGCGGAGAGTGGGATCCTGACGGAGATTCTCCGCCAGAACCGAAAGCGTCCGCCGGGCGCCCTTCTCCTGACGATCGATCTCGAACTGCAAGGTCGGACAGTGACGAATCTGCAACTCCCTGGCAACCTGCCGCTGCAGGAAACCGCCCGCACTGACTACGCCCTTCAGCGTCCGGCGCTCGATCGCCTCGCCGCCGGCAACAGTGAGAAACACCTTGGCGATCAGCAGATCCGCCGCCATCTCGACCCGCGTGACCGTCGTCAGCATGTCGACACGCGGATCGTGCAGCTTGTGGGCAATCGCCTCGCTGACGACCTGCCGAATGACACTGGCTATTTTCTCTTTCCGATAAGGCCGCATAATCCCCTCTCGAATAGTCGCCGTAGCCGTAACTTCCACCATGAACCCGTGGTGCGCTAGAACAGTTCGCGCTGGTAATCCAGTAGCGAAAGCCCCGGTGCCCGGCGCATCAACTCGACCATGAGATCCAGTTGAGAGTGCAGCCCCCGCGCCTCATTCGACACCATGGCCAGCGCCAGGCGACACCGCTTGGGCATGTCGTGAAACTCCACCTCCGCGACGGAAACGTTGAAGCGATTGCGTAGCCGCTGCTTCACACTCACCAGCACACGCCGCTTGTCCTTGAGGCTGCGCGCCTCAAGAACGGCAAACTCCACCGTAAGCACGCCGACGATCATCCCGCGTCGTCACGGATGATTCTGGCCGAGAACGCTCCGTCGTTGATCCCGATACTGAACAGCCGGGTCCGACCATCGCGCGTTACGTATGGCGCCGTACCGGCGGTCGCCAGCGCCTCCAAAATCGCCTCGCGATCAGTCACCGAGACCTCGTAATAATCCAACTCGCTCTGCACGTGGACCCGGTTGAACCCGTACACTTTCTCCTTCGGGAGATAATGCTTGACGAGGGACTGAATCGAGAATGCGGCGCCGCTCTCGTCTGCCACCTTCGGCAGAAACAGTGCTCGTACACCGTGCGACCGACCGTCGCGTACGCGAATGCCGGTGAACCGCCGCACGATGTATATTTGATCCGGCGTCTGATCGATGAACACCTCGACCGCGCCGTCGGGGACGAAGTATTCTTCGAGCAAGTCCCTTCGTTTCTCGTCGGACGCATACTCGATCGCCCGCCGAAACTCGCGGTACTGCGAGAAATAGGGCAGGGTCGAATCATTCAGATTCGGATCGTTCCACGGCAGCACCACCTCCACCACATAGATCCCGTCCGCGACGCTTAGCGACGCGCCGTTCGCCAATACCTTGGCGCTGCCCTTGATGTCGTGAATTCTCCCCGCATCCGGTGCGCGCGACTCGTCGAGACAATACGCGACTGCGCTTGGCGGTGTGGAGTTCACATACAGCCCGATCGCCTTGTTTCGCGTCGTCAGTCCCAGGCGCGGTGTCGACGGAACGTCGCGCCTCTTTCGCCGCACCGGCAACTCATGATCCGGATCAGTCGCGGCGCCTTGGTCCACACGTTCGGGAGCCGCTCCGGACTCCCGGAAGTGCGGCATCACATACCGGTCGCCGACGAAGATCACTACGCTCAACAAGAACGCGGCGTAACACATACGCAGAATGACGGAGACCAGGTCAATTCCCTGCGCGCCGCCGCCCGGTGCCGACTTTCGCTTCCGCCGCTTTCTCTTTGGGGGAGAAAATTGAATACCTGGGCGGGATTTTACCCCCGCCCAGAGGCTAAGTCAGACTGGCTGACTTTTTGGGGGAGAAATCTTTTGCTTTCCACTTGATCTTAATATCAAGCGTGTGATGAAACATTACCTTCATCAGCATATCTTCGTGGTTCACGAAAAAATAACCTTTTACATGAAACCCGAATTCTTCCACTCCATTGTTCGAATTAAATGATTTTCGGATAAAGACGGTTGGAGCCTTAGCTGGGGGCATAGTTGCCTTAACCCTATTGACCACATAGGTAAAGCTCTTT
>JADFRH010000137.1 GCA_022561415.1 Planctomycetota bacterium | reverse complement strand
TCACTCTTCACTCGCAACTCTTCACTTTCTTAGAGCCCTATGAACGCGCTGATCTGCGGAGCGTACTTCACGACCAGGCCCGCGAACACGACGCTCACCATGCTTATCAGCTTGATGAGGATGTTGAGGCTCGGACCCGACGTGTCCTTGAACGGGTCGCCGACGGTGTCGCCGACGATGGTGGCCTTGTGTGCGTCGCTGCCTTTGCCGCCGTGGTGACCTTTCTCGACGTACTTCTTGGCGTTGTCCCACGCGCCGCCGGCGTTGGCCATGAAGATCGCCATGGCGAAGCCGCTGGTCAGACCGCCCGCAAGCATTCCCATCACACCCGCCACACCGAACACCAGACCGACCACCACCGGGATAACGATGGCCAACAACGAAGGGAAGATCATTTCTTTCTGTGCTCCGAGCGTGGAGATGTCGACGCAGCGGGCGTAGTCGGGAAGCTTCTCGCCGTTGAAAATAACCTGCTCGCGCGGCCAGTTCTCGCTGTTGGCGGCCTCCTCGGCCGACATGCCTTTTTCGGCCATGAGATAGGCGCCGATCTTCTTGAACTGCGCACGGCACTCGAGCATCATCTGGTACGCGGCGCGACCGACGGCGCTCATGGTCAAGGCGCAAAACAGAAAGGCCAACAGCACGCCGGAGAACATCCCACACAGCACCTTGGGGTTCATGAGCGTGACGTCGTAGAAGTCCATGAACTGCCGAAGCGAAGCCTTGCGCGTGGCGACGACTTGAATCTCGACAGCCGTGCCCTCGGCATCGTTCCACGTGGTGTTGCGAACGAAACTGGTCTCGCGCTGCGGATCGGAAAGCCCGGTCAGCGTGATGGCGTTGTTGCCCTTATCCCACTGCTCATCGAGCGCCACCCGCGCCCGTCGGCTCAGAAGCATATAGGCGTCGTAGTTGCTCTCGCTTGTGCCGGCCGTGACCTTCTCGGCGAACTTGCCGTAGCCCATGTAGTGAATCGTGCCCACGCCGGCGTCGGCATTGTCTTTGGCCTGGTCATCGATCACCTGGACGTAGGCCACGGCCTCACGGACCTGCCCGATGCGGACCTCCTCGACATACGCAGCCAGCAGCGCCAGCGCCGTCAGGGCGGCGGAACCGATGGCGAAACCTTTGCCCGTGGCCGCCGTGGTGTTGCCCAGCGAGTCGAGCGCGTCGGTGCGCTCACGCACCTCCGGCGCCTGGCCGGTCATCTCGGCGTTACCGCCGGCGTTGTCGGCGATGGGGCCGTAGGCGTCGGTCGCGAGCGTAAACCCGAGCGTCGCCAGCATGCCGACGGCCGCCAGCCCGACGCCGTAGAGGCCGAGCATGAACTCGTCGTGACCCCCGGCGAAGGAAAAGGAGGCCATGATCGCGACAATGATGATCAACAGCGAGGCCCAGGTACTCTTCAGGCCTTCGGCGATGCCGGCGATGATGACGGTGGCCGGTCCGGTGAGCGCCTGTTCGGCGATGCGTTTCGTCGGGCCGTAGTCGTAGCTGGTGTAGTACTCGGTGAATTGCCCGATCAGCCAACCGGCAATCAAGCCGACCGTGACCGACGTCGCCACGCCCGACCAGGACACGCCCCCCACATCACCCAGGAGCATATAACAAACCCCATAGGTCATCGCGATGATCACCAGACTGGAAACCACCAGCCCCTTGTTCAGGGCGCTCATGAGCTGGGCCATACTGGCGCCCTCTTCGGTTTTCACCAGATTGATGCCGGCGAAGACGCTGGCGATGATGCCCAAACCAGCAATGACCATGGGGACGGAAAGGAAATGGATCGCGTCGTTCGCTACGTTGGCGTTGCCCAGCGCATGGGCGGAGGCCACGCCGAGGGCGGCCGTGGCGAGGATCGACCCGGCGTAGGACTCGTAAAGATCGGCGCCCATGCCGGCTACGTCACCGACGTTGTCGCCGACGTTGTCTGCGATGGCAGCGGGGTTACGTGGATCGTCTTCAGGGATATTCGCCTCGATCTTGCCCACCAAGTCGGCGCCCACATCGGCCGCCTTGGTGAAAATGCCACCACCGACACGCGCGAACAGTGCCTGGGTGCTGGCTCCCATTCCGAACGTCAGCATGACGACGGTGATTTCCGTGAGCGACATGTCGGTGAACCATGTCAGTGCGGCGAACCAGGCCGTGATGTCGAGAACGGCAAAACCGACCACGACCATGCCCATGACGGCACCGGCACGGAAAGCAACGCGGAGCCCTTCGTTGAGACTCTTGCGTGCTCCGGCCGTGGTTCGATGGGCCGCAATGGTGGCGGTCCGCATTCCGAAGTACCCGCAGAGGCCGCTGAAGAATCCGCCGGTAAGGAAGGCGAAGGGCACCAGGCCGTGCTGAACGTGAAGGCCGAAGGCCATCCACGCGAGAACGCCCATCAGCACGACGAACACAACGGCCACAACCTTGTACTGTCGATACAAGTAGGCCATCGCGCCATCGCGGACATACCCGGCGATCTTGATCATGTCCTCGTCGCCCTCGTCGGCGTCGAGCACCTCCTGGTAGTACTTACGCGCCATGAACAGAGCGAAGATGCCGCACAGCGGGGCGATGTACCACAGGAGCGGGATGCTCGGGGCCGTGTGGGTGGCCGCGGCTACTACATCTTCCTGAGCCAACGCCGTGGTGGGACAGATAAGCAACACCACCGCAAGCGTGAGAAGCGGTAACAGAACGATCAGACGTTTCGCGTTCAATGAGAATACTCCTTGGAGGGCATCCGGCGCCCCCGGAAAGACAATCCGACCGACATTCTACATGCCGGCGTCGCCGGGGACGCGGGTTCTTAGCCGCACATAACTACTTGTTAATAAAAGGTTTACCGATGACCAGCCGTGTTGCGCGCGCCAACCGCACGGGCTGGAACGCGGGACTATAGCAAATCAGCGTCTGGTTGCCAATCGGAGTCGGATCGTCACAGCCTCCACGAAATCCGGAACCCGCGACTTCCGCCGCCGGGCAACCGGCGAAACGTACCCGCTGCCTGCGTGGTCGGGCGTGGTCGCTGGGTGGCGGACAAGTCGGCTTCGCCAATAGACATGCGACCGCGATCGAGATACGGTTGCTCAGGCCAGCGAAACTGACTCTCTGTGCCATGACATAAGGGGCTGCGGCCATGGAAACCGAACACCAGGTCAGAATCACCAAGCTGCGTGAGCTGATTCGCGACGTGCCGA
Organism: Planctomycetota bacterium; assembly: GCA_022561415.1. Next base: position 3,359 of record JADFRH010000137.1, on the reverse strand, counting down.
ATTTCCCCAAGCCGGGAATCCTCTTCAAGGACATCACCCCGCTTCTGGCGGACCCGGCGGGGCTTTCGCTCGCGGTCGAGTACCTCACCCAGCCGTTTCGGCACGTTGACGTGGATCTGGTGGTCGGGGCGGAATCCCGTGGGTTTATCTTCGGGACGGCCGTGGCGAGGAATCTCTCGGCCGGGTTCGTACCCGTCAGGAAGCCGGGCCGCCTGCCCGCCGAGGTCGCGTCCCAGGAATATGCCCTCGAATACGGCACTGACTGCCTCGAAATCCACCGCGATTCGATCAAGCCGGGCCAACGGGTGCTCATGGTGGACGACCTGCTGGCGACCGGCGGGACGATGGGGGCCTGTTGTCAACTGGTCACGTCGCTCGGCGGAAAGATTCAGGGGATTGCGATCCTGATCGAGCTGGCCTTCCTGGATGGTCGCAGCCGGCTGAAGGACTATCCGCTCCACACCATTCTGACGTACGACGAGGAGAATCCGTAACGCGTTGGGTCGCTCGAACCCCTCAGAACTGCGACCGGCGATCGAGCGATGGGTGGTGTAATCTCAGCGGCGATTCCGATATCGCTTGAGAGATGTGTACACCGGGTCATCCGCGAGGCAAGCATTGAGCGGTCAGAAACGTAAGGCGATCAAGCTGGCGATAGTCGGATCGGCTGTTGCGGTTGCTGCGTGGCTGAGCGCTATCGAGCCGTTCATTCTCCCGACGGACCTGCCGGTCGGCATGCCCGATACCGCTCCGCAGAGATGCGTGGGGATCTTCATCGTCTGCCTGGCGTTCTGGTTCACGAACCTCATCCCTCTGGCGGCCACCGGGCTGCTGGCCATCGGCCTGCTGCCGCTGCTGAACGTGCTGCCCAAGGGCGAGGCGTTTGCCCTGTTCGGCAACAGCGCCGTGTTCTTCATGCTGGGCGTGTTTCTGCTGGCGGGGGCTTTGATTGCAACCGGCCTGTCTAAGCGCATCACGCTCCTCGCACTTCAACGATTTGATCGCAGCCCGCAACGCCTGGTCACGGGCGTCGTTGTTTCGGCCGCGTTTCTATCACTGTGGATGCCCGCGCACGGCGTGGCGGCCATGATCTATCCTATCGTTTACGAAATCGTTGATGCGCTGAAGCTCAAACGCGGCCACCCCTACGCCAAAAAGCTCTTTCTCGGTTTGGCGTGGGGGGCGATCATCGGTTCCTGCGGGACGATTCTGGGCGGCGCCAGAGCGCCGCTCGCGCTGAGCCTTCTCCAGGAGGCCTATCCGGACCGATCGATAAGCTTCCTCGGTTGGATGCTGGCCTCGATGCCCGTCGTCATCATCATGACACTGGTCGCGGTGGCCGTGCTGAAACGATGGATTCCCGACGATCTGACCGACATCAAGCCGGCCACGACCATGTTGGACGAACGCGTCAAGCTGCTGGGGGCCATGTCGCCGCGCGAGCGACGGCTGACGGCACTTTCTCTGGCGACGATCGCGGCGTGGGTTCTGCTCGGCGACGTGATCGGCCTGGCTGTGATTGCGATCTTGTCTGCGGTGACGTTGTTCCTCGTACGGGTGGTCGATTGGAAATCGGTACAGGACTACGTCAACTGGGGTGTGCTTATCATGTATGGCGGCGCGGTGGCGCTGGGCAAGGCGCTGACCGAGACGAAGGCGATGGAGTGGCTGGCCGGACGGGTCATCGATCCGGACACGCCCAAGCTGGTCCTGCTGATGGTGATCGCGGTATCGACGATCTTGCTCACCGAGGGGATCAGCAACGCGGCCGCGGTGGCGATTTTGCTGCCGATCGCCTATTCATTGGGTGAAATGACCGGCATCGGGCCTATTATGATGACGCTGGTGGTGACGGTGCCGGCGGGGCTGGCGTTCCTGCTTCCGGTCAGCTCGCCGCCGAACGCGATCAGCTTTTCGGCCGGGCACTACAGCGTACGCGAGGTTGTGCAGGCGGGCGGGTTCATGAACGTAATGGCCGTGATAACGCTATTCGTGGTTATCGTTTTCTGGTGGGACATGACGCTGAACATCAGCGCATGGTAGGAGCATGAACCAAGCATTTACCATCTGGTTTACGGGCATGTCGGGCTCCGGCAAGAGCACCATCGGCAAGGGCGTCGAGGATGCGTTGCGTGTTCGCGGTCTCAAGGTCGAGCTGCTCGACTCGGGGCGCATTCGGCAGCAGCTCAACCGGACGCTGGGATTCACGCGCGACGAGGTCGAGACCAATCTGCTCCGGCTGGGGTACGAGTGTTCCATGCTCAACCGCAACGGCGTCGTTGCGATCGTCGCGGCTGTCTCGCCCTATCGCGACGTGCGCGATCGCATCCGCGAGCAGGTCGGCGAGTTCGTCGAGATTCACTGCCGCTGCCCGATGGAGGTGCTGATGCAGCGCGGCGCGCGCGAGCTGATCGAAAAAGCGCAGCGCGGCGAGATCAAGCACGTGGCCGGCGTGGACGTGCCGTATGAGGAGCCGCTCAAGCCCGAGGTGCTACTCAACACCGATCAGGCGACGCTCGAAGCGTGCGTCCATCAGACCATCACCACGCTCGAAGTGCTCGGACGCATCGACAAGGTCGAAGGCTCATGCTACACACCGGCCGAGGAAGAGATGATCCGCCGAAGGCTCCAGGATCTGGGATATCTGGAGTAGAACGAAGGAGCCTGCCGATTGCCGGGATCCCACATCATCGCTGGCAGCCGACGAAGTTTCTTCGGCACCTGCACACTCTCGGGACGAGCATGGACACGGCCATGATTCTCACCGACGCGGGGAAAGCGCATGTCAAAGTTCTGGGAAACAAGGAAGGGCCGCACGCCCTTTCGTGCGAACTGGTCTGTACCCAGCTCGCGGAATGGATTGGGCTCCCCACGCTCGATTGGTCGATACTTGAACTTGGCGAATCCGATACGTTCGAGCTCAATGCCGGGCGGTTCGCTGAACCTGGACCGGCTTTTGCTACTCGAACGATCGAGCCGGCCCGTCCTTGGAGCGGCGATTCCAAGGAACTTTCGAAACTGACGAACGTCGAAATGATCCCTCTCTTGGTCGTGTTTGATACGCTCATTCGAAACGACGATCGCTACCCTCCCGTGGATGACGCGGGAGTCGTTCAGTCGAAACGGAAACGGAAAGTTGACAACGTATTACTCACAGCGGAAGGTGCGCAGCCGAAGGAATTGCGCCTGATCGCGATGGACTTCGGACGAGGATTGTCAACAGGAAAGGATCTGTCACCGGCACTCAGCCGTGCTGCGGCGGTGAAAGACGAACTAATCTACGGCTTGTTTCCTGAGTTCCAACCCTTCGTTACACAACAGCTCGTGCAGGACGCTGTTGCACAACTCCAGAGATTGAG
>JADFRH010000136.1 GCA_022561415.1 Planctomycetota bacterium | reverse complement strand
TGCCCTGCCGTTTCACCTCGAGCTGACCGAGGCGGATGTGGATTTCGTTTGCAACAAATTGCAAGAGTTGTTGTAGAAGAGGGAAGAAACGTCGAAACGTCGAAACGTCGAAACGTCGAAACGTCGAAACGTCGAAACGTCGAAACGTCGAAACGTCGAAACGTCCAGACGGCAAAACGTCGAAACCACTGTTCCCCGCGCCGGGAACAACTGATAGCTATTGACATGCGAATCCTATTATTCATTGCGTTGGTCGTTGTCGTGATCGGCTGGTCGCTGCCGGCGGTCGGTCAGGGTCTGCCGCCACGGGTTTCGCTGGAGCCCGAACGGGTCACCGATGACGAGTTCCACCTTCCCGTCGATGACGAAACGGACGCGCGGATCAAGGCAGACGTTCAGCGGCTCGGCTCGCCGCTCTACCAGGAGCGTGAGAACGCCGCCAAGAAGTTGAGGTCTATCGGCGCGCCGGCGTTCGCGACACTGCGGCGGGTCTACGCGCGGTCGGACCAGTTGGAGGTCCGTCTTCGAATCGAAGACATCGTCTACGAGGCATATCTCGATCGCCATGTGTTCGACCGCAACGGATTCCTCGGCATTCAGCAGCAGCGCGTCCCGCATACCAACGACGACGACCCGCGAATTCTCGAGGGGCACTACGGCGTCGCCATTGGAAAGATCATACCCAACACGGCCGCCCAGGATTCCGATCTTCGCAAAGGAGACGTGATCATCGCGCTCGACCGCGAGCCGCTGAAGCGCGGTGATGGAAACCTGAACCAGTCCTTCGGCGAGTCCCTTCGCACACGCGGCCCCGGCACGCTTGTCGTGTTGACGATTCTTCGGGGTGAGAAGCAGCTCGAAATGGAGATTTCCCTCGGACGGCGTCCCAAGCACCTGTATGCACGTCAGGGCATCGTCACCGAACAGCTCGCGGCCTCCGAACGAGAGTTCGGTATCTGGTGGATCAAGTTCTTCCGCAACCCACCTGAAGCGCCGTCCGAGGAGTGAGCCCGCCGCGAGCGTCGTATCGCCATCCGCGACCCGAACTCCGTGGATCGTCTAGCCCTTATCGAACGTGCCGGCCGAGGGGCAGTGCTTGGCAAGCGTACAGTTGTCGCAGTCGGGCTTGCGCGCCGGGCAGACGCGCCGACCGTGCCAGATCAGGGCGTGCCCGGCGAACGTCCAATCCTTTCGGGGCAGAACTTCCATCAGATCGCGTTCGATCTTGACGGCGTCCTTGGCGTCCTTGCTGGTCCAGGTCAGCGCTAACCGTGTCGCCAATCGCCCGATGTGCGTGTCGACCACGACGCCGTCGTTCTTCCCGAACGCGGTGCCGAGCACGACGTTGGCCGTCTTGCGGGCGACGCCGGGGAGCGTGACCAGTTCGTCCATCGTATCGGGAACCGTGCCGCCGAAGTCATCCACGATTTTCCCGCACGCGCCCAGAACGCTCTTGGTCTTTTGGCGAAAGAATCCGGTCGCGTGAATGATCTGTTCGACCGATTCGCGCGGGGCGTCGGCCAGGGCTCGCGGCGTCTTGTACTTCTTGAATAGCACCGGCGTGACCTTGTTGACCGTCGCGTCCGTCGATTGCGCCGAAAGGATCGTGGCGATCAGCAATTGAAACGGGTCGCTATGGCGCAGCGCGCAATCGGCCTCCGGATACAGCTTCCGCAGCGCCGCAAGAATCTTTCGGGCGCGTTTCTTAGTCTCTTCGATCGACATTTCGATGTCTTGATCCCGGCGCGCCGGGAACGTTTTGACGTTTTCTGAGGGTTTCGACGTTTTGGTGTTTCGACGTTTTCTTACGGTTCTTTGTCGACCCAGCGGGTGAAGCCGTCTTGGTAGACATCCTTCTTCCAAATCGGGACCTCTTTCTTGAGCGTGTCGATCAACCATCGGCATGCCTCGAAGCACTGCGCGCGGTGGGCACACGCCACGGCGATGACCACCGACGCCTCTCCAGGCCGCACGGTCCCGAGGCGATGGACGATCGCCACGCGCTCGGCCGACCATCGCTCCTTCGCCTCGCGGGCGAGGCCGTCGAGTTTCTCCCGCGCCATCGCCTCATACGCCTCATAGACCAGGTGCGACAGCTCGCCGTGCTCCGGGTCGGTCTCGCCTCGCGTCACGCCCTCAAACGTGGTGATACCGCCGAGCGTAGCATCGCCGGTGACGAAGTCGCGGATACGGTCCGGGTCGATGGCATCGCGGACGAGGTCGATGAGGAGCCCGCTATCCGTTCCGCCGGAGACGGGCGGAATCAACGCGACTTCGTCGCCGGATTTCAGCACCGTTTCGTCGTCCGCGAACTCCTGATTGACCGCGAAGCGAATCGTGGCCATCGCCCCGACAAGACCCGGATGGCGATCAGCAAGAATCGTACGTAGCTCGCCGACGATCGCATCGTTGGGCAGCTCGATCGTCGCACTATCGACGCCCGCAAAATCTCGCGCGGGGCCCAGAAAAAGGACGTTGATCTCGATCATTCCGTGGCTAGCGCAAGAACGGTTTTCCGAGCAGCCGCCGAATGGTCGCGAGCTGCCCGGCGTGAAACGCCTCGTGCCGAGCGCAATGCGAGACCGCGCCGCGCTTGTCGCGGTAGTGTGGATGAGGCTTTCCCTCGGCCCCCATCGCCGGCTCCGACAGCAAATCCTCCGACATCGAACGTATGGCGTTGCACGTTTTCTTGTGCGTCTCCTCCATCGTGGCGAGCACGAAGTCCAGCGGCGGATAGTCGTATTCCGAGGCACTGCGCACCGGGCAACCGAGCGGAAAATGATCTTTGAACGAAGCGTCCAGCACGGGGCTTCCCAGGCAGCGCGTGTGAATGAGCGTGTTCTGCGAACTGGCCAGGTGACCGCACAGCCACAGGGCATGCGCCAGTCCGGGCGCGGGCTGAAACGTCCAATCATCGCCGCTCAGGTCGCAGAGCAGCGCAAGCGTCCAGGCGCGCGTGTCGTCGAGTTGCTCGGCCAATAGCTCCGACTGAGTCATGACGCCTCCTACCGACCCAGTCGGCTTGCTACCGACGCAGTCGGCTTCCCTACCGACAAAGTCGGTTTCCCTATTCTACCGTCAAGGTCGGGGCCGTTGATTGCTGTTCACTCTGAACGCTGATCTGCCCGGCCGTGGCCGCCACGACGTCCGCGATCGCCTGGCTCACGAAGTCTTCCGTATCCGTGAACATTTTTTCCGGCGAGCCCGCGTCGCCGAAAATGCGGATCTTCGCGTTGAGCGGAATCGCGCCGAGGAAGGGCACGTCGAGTTCTCGCGCTGTCACCTCCGCGCCGCCATGGTCGAACAGCTCGTCGCGGTTGCCGCACTTGGGGCAGAGGTAATAGCTCATGTTCTCGATGATGCCCAAACATTTGACGTTAAGCTGTTCGTACATTTTGATCGCTCGCCGGGCGTCCATCAGGGCGACGTCCTGCGGCGTGCAGATCACGACGGACCCGGTCATCGGAATGGACTGTGCGAGGCTCAGCGGCACGTCGCCGGTTCCCGGCGGAAGGTCAATGATCAGATAATCAAGCTCGCCCCATTCGACCTGTTCGAGGAACTGCTTCACCACGCCATGCGTCATGGGTCCGCGCCAGATCAGTGCCTTGTCGCGATCGACCATGAACCCGATGCTCATGATCTTCACGCCACCGGCCACCGGCGGCACCATCATGTTGTCTCGTACCTCCGGCGTGGCTCCCTCGACACCGGTCATGGTCGGGATGCTCGGTCCATAAACGTCGGCGTCCATGATGCCGACCTTCGCCCCGGCTCGATGGAGACCGTAGGCCAAGAGGACGGCGGCCGTGCTCTTGCCGACGCCCCCTTTGCCGGCACCCACCGCGACGACGTTCTTGACGTTGGGCAGTGCGCTGTTGCCGGGTCGACTCGACCGCACGTTCGCGCTCCACTCGATATCCACACGGTCGATGCCGTCGATTTGCGTCAGAGCCCGCTCGACGTCACCCTTGATCTTGTCCTTCAGCGGACAGGCCGGCGTGGTCAGCTCGATATGAACGCGAGCACTGGTGCCGTCGACGCTGACGTCCTTGACCATACCGAGGGTGACAATGTCTCGATGGAGCTCCGGATCGTTTACCGTACTCAGTTGTTGCCGAATCTGATCAGTCGTTACCGTCGCCACCAGCGTCAATCTCCAAAGATGACTATCGCCGACCGGGGATCCCCGAATCCAAGCCTATACCGGGACAATCTATCGCCGATTCGGTACCATATCCAGTCCGCTTGCGCGCGATGGCGTAGCCACCGACAAAGTCGGCTTGCCGACCGCTCGTCGGTGGCCAATCGAGTCCGGGATCGGTTCGAGTTGTGACAAGAGGTAACACGAACAAAGTCGGCTTGCCCGCCGATAACCAAACGCGCGAGCGGACACCGTGGGCGCTGCGACAGACCTGGCGCATCGCCGGGGTGTGGATGGTGCTGCTTGCCGTCGGGCTCGGCGTAATCGGCGTTGTGCTGGCTATACAGCAGACGCGCTCGTTTACGCTTCGGCTCATGACCCAGGCGCGGGCGCAGGCCGGCCACTTCGCTGCGACCGCGAAGTTCAGATTCGAGCAAGAACTCATCGACACCCTGCGCCACGTGGCCGGCTCGGTCATGGACGAGGGTGAAACGGCTTGGCGGCCTCCTCAAGGTCTGCCCGGTTGGGTCGACGGACTGATTGTCTCGGTGGGGGATCGGATCGCCCCGCTTGGAACGACTCCGGTGCCCTGGCGCGAAGTGGCTGAGCGCCGGCTCGCCGACCTGGATCATCTGGAGTTGTCGAGGCAGCGCAGGCCCGTGTTTTTTTCGGAGATGGTCGATGGCGAGCCCGTCGTGATAGCGGCCATGGCATTCAGCGATCCGCTCACGTTCCCCGTCACGGTGGCTACGCGGGTCGACCTGGATCGACTCAAGCAGGACTTCCTCGATCCGCTGGTTTCGCCCTATAACGGACTCGAGGTCGTGATCGCCGGCGAACGCGGCAAACCCTGGTCGCAGCCGCTTCCCGGCATCATGCGACGCTGGTCGATCGAGCCCTCAGACGCTTTCATCGACGAGCAGCGTAGCGCCGTACTGTATCAGACGAGCGTCTACGTCGCCTTGAGCGTGTTGGCGCTGGCCGTGTTGTTGGTTGCGCTGAGGATTGTCATGCGTGTGATGCGTCGCGAGATGGCGCTGGCCCAGATGAAGGCCGATTTTGTAGCCGACGTCTCGCACGAACTCAAGACCCCTCTGGCGCTCATTCGGATGTTCGGCGAGACCCTTCAGTCGGGGCGCGTGACTTCCGAGGAAAAGCGGCAGGAGTACTACGAAATCATCACGCGTGAGAGCTCGCGGCTGACCAACCTGATCAACAACATTCTCGATTTCGCCCGAATTGACGCCCTCAAGAAATCCTATGTGCTCGAGCGCACCGACATCGGCGAGGTCGTACGGGACACGTACGAGGCCTATTGCGCGCAACTCGAGCACAGCGGATTCGAGCACCACCTCTGCGTGGCGAAGTCGCTTCCGGTCGTGCTCGCCGATCGGGACGCCATCACCCGAGCGATGATCAACCTGATCAACAACGCCATCAAGTACTCACATGACGAGCGTTACCTGGCCATCGACGTCACCACGGATACGTGGAGGGGGCGTCGGGGTGTGCTGATCTCCGTTCACGACCGCGGAATCGGCATCAAGCCGGAGGATCGGGCCAGGCTGTTCGAGGGCTTTTTCCGGGCGGCGGACGCCCGCGTTCGCGAGCAGAGCGGCACCGGGCTGGGGCTCGGGCTGGTCAAGCACATCGTGGATGGGCATCATGGATTCGTCGCCGTGGAGTCCCGGCTGGTCAAGGGTAGTACTTTTCGCATATTCTTACCCGGCGTGGACGGTCAGTCCGCCCGGGAAGCGGCGACGGAACCGTACGATTCGCAGACCGAGCCCGCTACCTGACGATGGCCACTTATTCGACAAAAGGGAGTCAGCATCATGGCAAGAATTCTCGTAGCCGACGATGAAAAAGACATGGTCACCGGACTGCGCGACAACCTGCAGTTCGAGGGGTACGAGGTCTCCGTCGCGTTCGACGGCGAGGCCGCGCTCGCGGAGGCCACGACCAACAGCCCCGACCTGATTCTGCTCGACATCATGATGCCCAAGATGGAAGGCCTAGAGGTCTGTCGGCGGATACGCGAGGCGGGGTTTCGCATCCCGATCCTCATGCTGACGGCCAAGAGCCAGGAAATAGACATCGTACGCGGGCTCGAGGTCGGCGCCGACGACTACATCACGAAGCCCTTCAGCATTCGTGAGCTGCTCGCGCGGATCAAGGCGGCCCTGCGGCGTACCGAAGTGGGCAAGGGTCTCTCACGTGTGCTACGCGTCGGCGAGACGACCGTGGATATGGTCAAAGGAAAGGTCGTGCGCGGCGAGACCGAGCACAATCTCGGCCACTTCGAGCTGCAGATTCTGAAGATACTTGTCGAAAACGCCGAGCAGCCGGTCGAGCGGACCAAGCTGCTCGACGTGATCTGGGGTCTCGAGGGATTCCCCGCCACACGCACGGTTGACAACC
>JADFRH010000135.1 GCA_022561415.1 Planctomycetota bacterium | reverse complement strand
GCCGTAAGCGCGTCCGAGTGCCAAGCCTACTTCAGAAGCTGCGGGTACGCCAAGCTTGACTGTTAGATGCTCTAGTCGCTCCGTCTGGAATCTGAACATTTTCGAGACCGGAACCGATATAGAACTGCTGCTGAAGCATTGCCTGCGTCATATCGGATACCCCGCAAGTTAGCTGCGAGGGAACCTGCCCTGGATCCGGGGGCGAATCACTGAGGAACACACCAACAAGCCCGTGCGACAGGCAGCTTTGCAACAAACTGATTCCGAGGTCGTCGTATTCGCCGTGAGATGTAGATGGGCGCCAACCCATCCCTCCGGTCCGACGTGTGGGTCGAGCGGACCTCGCGCCCAACTGCCGTCAGCAGTGATGGTCAAGGTATCGAGACCATTCACTGCACTGCAAGGAGGAATGGTCGATGCTGCGGTTCGGTCTTCGAGTGAGAACCCTTCTGCGTCACCGGCGTTAATTTCTGCACGTACGATGCCTTCCCATGGTGCCGTGTCCAGGTGGAAGTCCGCGTGGATGCCTAACGAAGCAACGTCCCACGGCTCGGATTCCCAATTGGCGTCGGGGGGAAAGGATGCTTGGAGGTCAGTCTGTACCTGACCGGCGAAGTAAACACAAGCCTCGGCAGGCACCGAAACTTGCGTGCCCGCTGTTACGTTGCGGATTGGTAATCCTCCAAGGAGTACCAAGGAAAAAACAGTTTTCTGAACTATCGAAGGTCTCCCGATGATCCAGAGGATGATGCCCGTTAAGGTCTCTGTTTTCTGACGACATGCTTCTCTCCCTAATGTTTCGAAACTAATGTCTCCCGTTCGGTCTCGGCACCCGCACTGATCCCACACCACGGCCATGACGGCGTTGCTGAGTTGGGCCTTCGCCAGCTTTGTTTACGGAGACCATGACGGCACCCCACGGCTGTCGAAGATGACAGCATCAAGATGTTTTTCGATTTCCGTTCCGCCACTGTAGGAGATCGGCCGGGCCAGCGTCAAGAAGAATCCGGGCTGGTTCCAGCAGGACTTGACGGGAATTGGATCGTCATGTCTACGAAGATGCGTCGGCGTGGCCTTGAGCGCATATCGTCGTCTCCCCCACGTTCAAAGGACATGGGCCACCCGGCCGCGGTGGTCGTCGCCCATCGGCGCCGCGCGGTGCAGATGTAGCGCCACCCTTTATGGGTGGCGCACACGCCGGGGATAAACCCCGGCGCTACGTGGGATGCGGATTCGTCGGGGATAAACCCCGGCGCCACATGGCGGCGGGCGGCGCAATGATGCGCCGGGGACAAGCCCCGACGCTACGGTTGTCGCTACCTTCGCCGGGCGCGTAGCAGAATTAGAAACGTGGGGACGCCGACGATGGCTGTGACTACGCCGATGGGGAGGGTGGCGCTGCCGAGGTGGCGGTCGGTCAGCCAGCCGGCCGTGCGCATGGTTACCTGCGAGGCCCAGTCGCAGATAATCAGGAAGGCTCCGCCGGTCAGCGCCGACGCGGGCAGGAGCAAGCGGCAGTCACTGCCGAGCACGAGCGTCACCATGTGCGGCACGACGAGGCCGACGAAGCCGATCGGTCCGCACCTCGCCACGATGGCGGCCGTCGCCAGCGTACACACGACGACACAGATGCCCTGAGTCACGGCTACGTTCACACCGCGCGTGGCCGCGAGTTCGTCGCCGAGGCGGTATTGATTGAGCGATCGGGCCGACAGCACCAACACGACCCAGGCGGGCAGAATCAGCGGCCACAGTGCGGCGCTCTGCGACGAGCTCACCGGGTCGAGCGAGCCCATCATCCATCGAACCATGGCGAAGGTCTCGCGCTCGCTCGAAACGGCCGTGACCAGCATCATCATGGCGGAGCAGAACAGACCCATCGTGACACCGGCCAGAAGAAACTCGTTGGAGGTAAGCCGCTTCGCCCCGCGGGCCAGCACGAATACAGTCGTCACGACGGCCAGGCCTCCGCCGAACGCACACAGGGACAAGCCCGTGACACCCAGAAACGAGAACGTCAGACCGAGGCGAATGGCGAGAAGCGCTCCGAGCGAGCCGCCGCTGGCGATGCCAAGCGTGTAGGGCGTTGCGAGTGGGTTGCGAAACAGCACCTGAAACGTCGCGCCGCACAGCGCCAGCGTCATGCCCACCTGCAGCGCGAGCAGCGATCGGGCGAAGCGCTGGGAAAAGCCTATCTCGCGAGCGAGTTCGGCGAAGCCCTCGGCCTCTTCTGTTGAGATCGCCCCGTCGCCGTCGAGGTCGGCGAACTCGCGCCCGAGAAGTTCGCGTGCGGGGATCTCGATACCGAGCCTCGCGCGCCAGGCGTCCCACCAGCCGAACGAAGACGACTCGGTTCCGATGCCGGGACTCAGCGCGAGAAGCCCGAGCAGGCCGAACACGCAGGCGACGAGCGAGAGCCGGTAGCGACGGGGCGTGAGTGATTTCATCGCGGCGCCTCGCTCGTACGTTCGAGCGGAACGATCCATCGTCGGGCAGGATCGTCCGGGTGCATCAGTGTCACCATCTCGACACCGTAGACCGGGGCGAGCTGTTTGGGGGTCAGTACTTCGTCGGGCGTGCCCTGTGCCACCGCGCCGCCCTCGTGCAACAGCAGAACGCGCGAGCAGAATCGGACGGCGAGGTTGACATCGTGCGTGACGACGACGACGGCCAGACCGTCGCGGTCGGCGCGGTCGCGGAGAATCTCGAAGATGGCGAGCTGATGATGAAGGTCGAGCGACGCCGTCGGCTCGTCGAGAAGCAGCACCGAGGGATCCTGGGCGAGAGCGGCCGCGAGATGGACGCGCTGCGCCTCGCCGCCGGAGAGCGTTTTCATGGGGCGATCAGCGAATTCGGCCGTGTCGGTGATCGTCATGGTGCGATCGGCAAACCGGCCGTCGCCTGCCGACTCGAACAGCCCGAACGAACGGTGCGGGAATCGGCCCATCATCACGACGTCACGCGCGGAAAAGTCCAACTCGCCGCCGGTCGATTGGGCGACGAACGCGATCCGCTTCGCTCGTCCACGCCCCGTCAGACTACCCAGCGGGTTGCCTTCGAGCGAAACGCTTCCCGACTGCGGCGCAAGCAGCCCGGCCATGATGCGAAGGAGCGTGCTCTTGCCGGCGCCGTTGGGGCCGACGATCGCCCAGCAATCGCCCCGACGAACGACGGCCGAGATGGGTCCGAGGAAATCGGGACGGTTCTCAAAGCCGAAGCGAACGTCGTCGAGTTCGAGCATGACCGCGCCGTCAGGGTCCACCGGTTTTCTCCGGGTGCAACAGGCGTGACACCTTGTCGATGATCTCGACGACGCGTGGCGAGGGAATCAACGCGTTGTCGTCGGTCAGGAAGTAAACGCGATCGTTCTTGACGGCCGGGATCGGTCCGAGGGCATACCATTGAGCCCGCATCGATCGCCGCAGCGCCGGCGTCAGCTCAACCTCGGGGACCAGTTCAATCACGACGTCCGGGCGCTTGGCCATGATCGCTTCGAGACTTACCTGTGGATAGCGCATGTCGAGGTCGGCGAACACGTTGGTGCCGCCGGCGATCTCGATCATCTCGGCAAGAAACGTACCGGGACCGGCCGTCAGTAGATTGGCGAGGCGATCCGGCCGGCGGGCGTAGGTCATGAACACGCGGGGCTTGTCGCGGTCGGCGACGCGCTTGCGAATGGATCGAACCGTCTTACGCATCTGTTTGACGATTTCGATGGCGCGACTCTCGAGCCCGAGCATGCGCCCGAGTTCCATCGTGGTTTGTTCGATCTCCGCGAGCGTCTGGGTGTCGTCTTTGTAGACACGAATGCCTCGCTTTTCGCAGAGGCGCTCGATGGATTCGTTGTGACCGCGCAGCACGATCAGATCGGGGCGCAGGGCGACGATTTTTTCCAGGTCCGGGTCGAACAGGCCGCCTGCGCGCGGGCGCTCGCGTAACTGGGGCGGATACACGCAGAACTTGCTCACGGCCACGATGCGATCGCAGGCGCCGAGGTCGCAAATGATCTCGGCCGCGTTGGGCGCGATGGTGATGATGCGACGCGGGACGGGCTGGGCGCCTGCACCCGGCTGCGCAAACACACTCCCACCAAGAATCGCGGAGCCCGCGAACAAAACGCACCCAATTAGTCGCCATCGGAACATAGGCGCATGGTACGCGCGAGCAAGCAAGAAGGAAAACACATGCCATCTTGCCAATCTACCGGCGCGACACCGATGGCACCGGCAGGCTGGACATTCAGCTGGGATCCAGGATCATCAAGTCCCGACCTTCAAAACCCGGATTCTTGGTACCGCGATCGAGCGACATCGTTATGGCGAAAGACAAGGATTCAGAAAAGGCAGAAAACAACACGACTCTGGTACATTCAATCTACTGGCTTCAAGCACTCATACACCAAGGCGAAAGGGTGTTCCACGCCTGGAATCAAAAGGAGGGACAGCATTATCCACCCTTGACTACTCGTATGATGGAAGAACACTTTTTTCTTGTTGCATGCATGAAAGCCCAACGGTGGCTCAAGAAGCTTAAGAAGATTGTAGACGACCCACAACCAATCGTAGCTTTCCTAGCCGTCATCGAGCCCTGCCACGTTGTCAGAAACAAGCGCGAGCACGATGATGAATATTTTGGCGCGGGCAAGAAAGAGGAAGGAGAGCCCATGCACGACGTCGACAGCGACTCTCCTGTCAAAATGACCGTTGGAACTTCAGTCTCGTGCCAAGTAGATGGCAAGCTACTACTCGGAGGGATATGCGATGTGCGTAAAGCGATGGTAGCGGCCGATTCCCTTCAAGACATGCTTCGCAGGCTGCAACATGCTTACTGGGACAGAAAAGTAGGCGAAACAGAGCATTTCAAGATGGCAAAAAGACTACTCGGTCCCTGATACGTCGCAAGACGGGGCGTCCAGCTTGCTCTTATTGAGATAGAGGGGTTCAACCTTGGAAATGTCAAACTACCCGTCCGTTCACTGCTCGCGGAGCAGTGGCACCCGTGGAAGCACGGCTACGGATTATTGTTTGTGCTACACCTTCGCCACCAAGCACACGTCCTGAATGCTGCGGCCGGTGAGACGCGAGATGGCGATGACGCCGCTGGGTTTGGCGGGCTCGCCGGGCGTCCAGCAGATCAGCCGATCGCGAAGATCGTTGGTGGCCACGAGAAGGTCGGGCGCAATCTCGACGCGGCGCAGCGTCTGTCCGCCTGCTTCGTATCGACACGCGTAGGTGTCGCCCAGCACGCGGGCGTGAATGTGCAGTGACGTGTCGGCGAAGATCAATCGCTTAACGCCGTCGGTCGCAATGTGCCAGACCGATTCGGTCGCACGGTGCGCTCCGGTGTGCAAACGCTCGGGGTTGGTGTCGCGCTCGCTCGGCCAGTGCAGAACGTCTCCGTTTCCATTGCCGGCGAAGAGCCCGTCGTAAGTCGGGCAGATCGACGTGATCGTGGACGCGCTGCCGGTGTAGATCCGCGCCGGTAAGTCACCACTTTGGTCCACTGGCGTGCAGATCACCCGGTCGTCGATCGAGCAGTACATTTCACCGTCGAAGCAGCAGACGGCACGAACCGCTTTGGCCTCGCGGGTCATCGACTCGAACAGACGCCGGCCATCGCCCGGCTCGGCCAAGTTCCACGCGATGAGTCCGAGTTCGGAGTGTGACGCGAAAACGCGGTCGCCGATCGACGCCACGGCGTTGAAACCGCCCTGGACCTTCGGCGCGTTCTCGACGGCCAGCGTCAGATCGGGCTCGTTGCGGTCGATCGGCCAGCGGTAGACACCCGTCGAGGCGCCGAGCCAGAGGACCGGTGGACCCTTCCCACCTTCAACCGTTTGAATGGACCGGACCGGGCCGGCTTCGCCCGACACGGCCAGGCGGCGACGCGGCGTTTCGAGATTCATTGGATCAATAAACAGCAGCTCGTCACCGGCGGCCACGACGATCCATTGCGTTTGCGTCGTGGGGGTCTGAGATCCAAACAGCGCCTCGTAGACCTCGCCGCGCTCACGCTCGGCAAACGTGCGAATGAGTTCGGGGAGTTCAACGCCCGGCGACTTGGCGGCCAGTTCTTTGAGCCTCGCGAGCAGATCCGCCAGATGGTCAAGATGTCCGGATTGCGCCTTCTCCAGCGCGAGCTGGACCTGCCTCGCCGCGTCGTGCTCCGCTTTCTCTTGAGCCGCGCGTTGCTGAGTCTCCTGCACGGCGCGAACCGTGTCCGACTCGAAACGAACGACCGGGGCCGCGGAGAGAATCATCCCGGCCGAGAACAGCAAAGGCTTGAGCGCGTCGGCAATCGCATTGGCAAAGTCTTTGGCGCAGCCACCGCTGACGAGGTCGGCCGCGTCGCGCTGGCTCGCAACCGCTGCCAGGGTCGTTCGTATCTCTGGCTCGATGAAGCGCGACAGACCGGCGGCTTGGACCACCCGATGGCTGCCGACGACGCCGCTCAAGAAGGAGACCAGTTCGCCGCGCTCGGGAACCAGGCTGATGCGAAGGCGCAGCTCGGCTCGACAGCGAAAACGATCTTTCGAGGTGATATCCTCTTCGTCAAGGTTCACATCGACGGGCGTAACGCGGACGAAAAGAACG
>JADFRH010000134.1 GCA_022561415.1 Planctomycetota bacterium | reverse complement strand
ATACTCTTTTCCCATCCGGTCTATCAATACCTTGAGCGGCGCTACCAGCTTAAAGGTCGCAGCGTCCACTGGGAGCCGGACGCGATGCCGACAATTGAGCAGTGGCAAGCGCTCGAAGACATCCTGGCCGAACACCCGGCGCGGTTGATGTTGTGGGAAGATGAACCCTTGCCGGAAATCCGCAATCGGCTTAGCGCCATGGGACTCAGTGTGGTCGTATATCGGACCCTGGGTAATCGGCCAGCACATGGTGATTTCTTGAGCGTCATGCGCGCCAAGGTGAACCGCTCCGCGAGGGTGGGCATGTCCGCAATGCGATGGGCCGGGTCGGGTTGGCAGCAGTCCTCGATCAATCGTACCACGGCGGGGGGTAGCTCCTGCAGGGTGGATTCGCTACCGCCGTCGACCCGTTTTCCGACGAGCCCCTGCGAACTAACCGAGAGATTCTGATTCATTTTCGTTTTGATCGGTGAACCGGTCAACATCTTGTGAAGGCAAGCACCGAGGCCGAACACGTCGGTTCGCTGATCGAGCTTTTCGCGTTGAACCTGCTCGGGGGCCATGTAGTCGATGGTCCCTTGCACGCGGGGCTTGGCCCGGTTGATCTTGGCGCTCTGGCCCAGGTCGATGAGCTTTACGTCATCGTCTGACGTAACCAGGATGTTGTTGGGCTTGAGGTCGGCGTGAACGAAGCCGGCGTCATGCATGGCTTTGAGACCCATAGCCACCTCGGTGAAGATGCGCAGCACTTCATCCAGCGGGCGCTGGAAGTCCTTGTCGGAGAGCGGCACGCCGTCGACGTATTCCATGAAGAGAATGGCGCCATGCACGCGCAGGCGGCGGCGTAGCATGCGCAGCTCGAAAACCTTTCTGATGATCGGGTGATCGATGACCGAACCGATGGCGTACTCAGCCTTGAGCAGCTCGATGAAACCGGCGTCCTCCGGATTGACGAGCTTGACGTACTTAACGGCGTAGTCCTTGCCGGTGCGCATGCATCGAGCGCGAAACACGCGCGTCTGCGCGCCGACGCCGAGCTTCTCTACGACGCGATAGTTTGGAATGTCCACAGCCATGATCGTTGTATGTCAAAGCACCGGGTGCCCAGTCGTGATGACGGGACATGCCGATGACGGCGAACCCGCGGACGCTCGTCCGTCCGGCAAGCCGGCTCTACCGGCGTCGGCCAGCGCACATGCACTTTGGCCCGGCCGGTGCTCGGCAAAACGCCGAGCCCCACGAGTTGTCAAATTAAACTGCTTTTTTCGCCTGTGCCCGAGTGTCATGCTCCGTCTGACGCTGGTCGATGTCGCTTGATCGCGGAGATCATAACCGGCACACGGAAATGGGGGGACTAGTGAATAAGGACAGAATAGACGGCCTACAAAAACCGCAGGTCGTTCACATGCCTTCCTAGACCTCCGCGCTCAACCGTGCAGTATATTCCTCCAGCCAGTGTCGGGTCAAACCTGCCCGCACCCGGCCGCGATGGCGGGGATGGCGGCTATTTCCGGACGTCGATCTTCTTGGGCCGATTCGACCGGTACGAGGGTTAGAACGGTGATTTCGGCGGGGCAGTTGAGTCGAACAGGGATCGGCGGCGACACCCCGATTCCCGGACTCACGTGTACCTGTGTTCCTGCGATCGAATGGAGACCGCGTGCCAGACGGGTCGGAATCGCATCGTGGGTCCAAAGGCACCCGAAAAACGGCACACGTATCTGACCGCCGTGCGTGTGTCCCGAGAGCTGAAGGTCGACCCGCTCCGCGGGGAGGCGGTAGGCCGTGGAGGGGTAGTGTGCCAGCAGGATCCGTACGTCACACGGGGATGGCTCGCTCAGTGCGGCACCGATATCTTCGGTGCCCAGGAGTGTTTGATCGACACCGGCGATGGCGACGCGGGCACCGTTGTGATCGATTGGCACGGACTCGTTGCACAGGAAGCGAACCGGAATCCCGGCTGCTGCCAGGCGGAGATCGTCGTGATTGCCGAGAACGGCGAAGGTGGGCCGGTGCTGTGCGAGGGGCTCGAAGAATCGTTTGGCGATCTCCGCGGAACGACGCCAACGCCTCAAGCGCGTCCCGAAGTCTCCGGTAGCGGCGAGCCAGTCGTAATCGAGCGAGAGCAGGATTTCCTGCGTGCATGCGGTGACACGGTCCCATCGTCCAAAATGAAAATCCGAAACGTGCGCGATGCGCAGCCCGGCGAGGGCCGGTGGAAGATCGCGCAGCGCCACGTCGATCGTACGTACGACGACCGGCGAGGTGGATCGGTGAGCCGTGCCCCATTCCCCTGTCATGCAGTTCTCATGCCGTGTCGCCGGCGCTGTGAAGCGATCCGGTCTCTTGATCCGTCGGCGTTGTCACGCGCCGCGGGCCTCCCTGCGGATTACTGGGCGTACAACGGTGTCGAGAGGTATCGATCACCGCCACTGGGAAGCACGACGACAATGAGTTTGCCCTTGTTTTCCGGCATTCGGGCGACGCGGTCGGCCGCACACAGAGCGGCGCCGGACGAGATGCCGCAGAGAAGCCCTTCGGTTTCTGCGGCCTTTCGTGCCCAGGCGATCGCATCGTCGTTGGAAACGCGGACAACATCGTCGATGATATCGACGTTTAATACGCCGGGGATGAAACCGGCGCCGATGCCCTGGATCATGTGTTTACCGGGCTCGAGCGGTTTGCCTTCTCGCGCCTGGGTAATCACGGGGGAGCCCTCGGGCTCGACGGCGTAGCACTGAAACGAGGGCTTGCGCGACTTGATGACTTCGCCCACGCCGGTGATCGTCCCGCCGGTGCCGACGCCGGAGATCAGAATGTCCGCCTTGCCGTCGGTGTCGTCCCATATCTCCTGGGCGGTGGTCTGTCGATGAATCTCCGGGTTGGCGGGGTTGTTGAACTGCTGCGGCATGAAGGAGTTCGGGGTGCTCTTGACGAGCTCCTCGGCGGCCGCGATCGCGCCGTTCATGCCTTCGGCTGCCGGCGTCAGGGCGAGCGTTGCCCCCAGCGCTTTGAGGATCGTTCGACGCTCGACGGACATGCTCTCGGGCATGGTCAGGGTCAGCTTGTAACCCTTGACGGCGCAGATGAACGCGAGCGAGATTCCGGTGTTGCCGGACGTGGGCTCCACGATCAGGGTGTCGGCGCCGATGCGCCCGTCCTTCTCGCCGGCCAAGATCATGGCGTGCCCGATGCGATCCTTGACGCTCGAAAGTGGATTGTAGAACTCGAGCTTACAGCAGATGGTCGCGGGTGTGTCCATCAAGCGATCGACGCGAACCAGCGGCGTTCGCCCGATGGCGCCCATGATGTTGCCATGCATAGTTCCCATGAGAGACCTCCTGAACGGTTCAGCCTTTGATTCCCAATTCCCGGAATGCCGAGGGCTCAGCATAGGAATTCACCGGACGGGTGTCAATCGGAATCGACGAAGGTGGCTCGGCATCGCTCGGCCTCCAACCAGTTAATTGAGCGTCGTATCCGTCCCCCGCCCTTCGCCAGAAGCGAAGGGCGGGGGACGCGTCGCGCTGCGGAACCGGTACGAAGCGGGCACTTCCGACATCTAGCCAACGACGATCCGTTCCTTTTCGAATCGGGTACCGCCGGCGGGAATCCGCCAACTCACGGGAGCGGATTGCCGGTGTTTGCCGGCCGGAACAATGATGTACGCGTGGTCGATCCAGGCCGACTCGGTGTCGGTGGTCGAAGGCTTGGCGGACCCGTCGGGGTGCGAATGGTAGAAGCCGATGATTTCTTTCTGATCGTTTCGGACTCGCCGAACGGTTTCAAAGAGCGTCCGCCAATCAATCTGGTAGTTTTTCGATCTGTCGCCTTTGGCGATGTTGCCGGCCCGAATGATGCAGTCGACATGTGTGTCGCCTCCCTCGCGCCGACCGATGAGCAGCCCGCAGCATTCCTCGGGAAGCGCCGCCCGCGTCTCCCCAAGGAGCCGGTCGAGATCGGTTTGACGGATGTAGAGGCTCATGACACGCAGGCTCGGCCGCAGCCTCCGGTTCCCACTGAAAGCTGATCCCGGCGCGCCGGGACTGACAACTGATTACTGACGACTGACAACTACGCACCAAGATACTTTGCGTAGATGGAACGGGCCTTGTCCACGTCGCCGGTTCCTTTGATGATCGCTCGACCGTCGGGGAAAAGGGTCAGTTCGATGTCACCGATTGCGGCGCGGAGCATGTATTGATTGTGCGTGACCGGTCCGTCGGCCACGGGTTCCAGCTTCCCGGCGAGGGTGGCGAAGTCGACCCGCTCGCTGGTGGGGGGGCTGATCTGCACGGCGTCATGCCCGCACAGCGTCGTGGTGGTCGACGCGCGTTGGCCGTCGAGATAGGGGAACTCATGTCGCTTGCAGCAGGGGCAGTCGCCTTTTTCGCGGGCCGAGGCGACCTTCATGTTGACGAAGCGTCCGGTCCAGGCGTCGAGGTGAATGAGATGGCGATTGATCTCGTCTCGACGTCCGGTCAGGAGCTTGATGGCCTCGATCGCCTGCAGGCTTGCCACCAGATTGACCGCCGGTCCGAGCACGCCGGCCGTGTCGCACGTCGGGTTCATTTCGGGGGGCGGGGCCTCCTCGAACAGGCAGCGGAGGCAGGGCGTATCGTGAGGGATAATGGTCATGCAAAGCCCGGTCGCGGAGATTACGGCGCCGTAGATCCAGGGGCGGTCGGTCTTGACGGCCAGGTCGTTGATGAGATAGCGCGTCTCGAAGTTGTCGGTTCCGTCGAGGATGAGGTCGGCGCCGTCGGCGAGGCGCTCGATGTTGGTGTGGTTGATGTCGACGACGACGGGCTCGACGGTGACGTCGCTGTTGATGCGGCGGAGCTTGGCGGCGGCGGCCTCCGCCTTGGGCAGGCCGGCGGCGATGTCGGCCTCATCGAAAAGAACCTGGCGTTGTAGGTTGTTCAGTTCGATGTAGTCGCGGTCGCAGATTCGCATGAACCCCACGCCCGCGCGTACCAGCGTGTTGGCCAGCACGGTGCCGAGCGCCCCGCAGCCGATGAGGACGACGCGGGCTTCGCCCAAACGGCGCTGGCCTTCCTGGCCGATCTTGTCGAACAGAATCTGCCGGGAATACCGGGCAAGGTCGTCGCCGCCGGCGCCTGCGCTTGTTTGTGGGTCGGGCATTGCCCAGACAGTGTGTGCGGTGCGTCCGCGTGCGCCAAGTCGCCGCCGGGCAGCACTTAGCTCTCAGCACAGGTTTCTTGATTGGCGAAGCGGCATCGGCGCAGGTGCGGCCGTAACACGTTCCGGGTGTGCCGCAGGGGGGAGACGCGCTGGAATGCTCGTGTCGCTGACCGCCTGGGGCCGAACATCACGCTACGTTCAGGAGGTCGCCCTCAAAATGACCGTCAAAACTCTTCCCGACACCCTTTCCTCTTGAGCACGTCGCCAGGGCCGGCGCGACGCCTAGCGCGACCTCGACCATTGTGAGTTAGTCCGGATCGACAACGCCACCGGCGTTCGGCCCCGCGTCGAAGTTCTGACCGACCTCCTCCTCTGTAAGAGCCCGGCAGTAGATGGCAAACAGATGGAACTCTCCCAACCATGGCCGGCCTCCCAGCGGCTCGTTAGCGAGTGCCATCGCGAAGGCATCGTTCCAATTCGAGAAATCGCCACCAACATTGTTTGTGGCCACGGAAACGTCGTCGATATAGATCGTCACCGTTCCGTCGGCGGCACGCGTGTAGACGACGTGATGCAGATCCGCGGTTAACGAACCCGGCGGCGTTGATGTCGAAGTTTGCAGCGTCGTCGTCGCCAGGCGTACGTCGATCACGTCAGAGGGTTGCGATCCCCAGCGCCCCTGACCCAGTAGGAAGTTTGATCGGGTGGTCGGATCCAATGAGTTTGTCGCGATTCGGGCCGGGCCGTCCTGGACGACGTTGCTTGGTCTGATCCAGGCCTCCAGGGTGATCTCGTTCGTTGCCTTGCTTGCGGCGATGACCTTGTCCGCCGCCCCCGCGGATAGCAGCACCGTCGGAGCGTCGACGGACAGTCCGCCACCGGGGAGCCAGGTCACGGCTCCGGGATCCTGAATGGTCAGATCGAGTGCCGGGAGCACGTTGGAGACGTCGGTCACCGTGGTCCCCGACCCCTCCTCGAACGTGTAGAGCAACTTCAGGTCGCTCTGTACCCGGTCGCCGACGACTACGACGGTTACGTCTGCCGAATCAGAGTCGCTAACCGTACCGCCACCAGGCTCGTCGGCCAGAACATCGGCCGTGTTGGTGAAATCGGCGGTCACGTTATTCACCGTACAGGTGTAAACCCATGTCTCACCGGGCTGTAGCAAGCTGTCTACGTTGTCATCCCCGCCGACAAAGAGAATGGGCGTGTCGCACTCCGGATCGGTGACGATCACGTTGCTCAGATCTGAAGAACCGGGGTTCTGAACGATCAGATTGAAGCTCGCGTTCGCGCCGCCGATCACCGCCTGAAAGTCCGGTGTCTTGTCGATGGAGATACCAGACGACACCACGCCCCCGCCATCCGGCCCCGCGTCGAAGTTCTGACCGACCTCCTCCTCTGTAAGAGCCCGGCAGTAGATGGCAAACAGATGGAACTCTCCCAACCATGGCCGGCCTCCCAG
>JADFRH010000133.1:3215-6645 GCA_022561415.1 Planctomycetota bacterium | reverse complement strand
AAATCGTCGGCCGGGCAGCGCCCCCTCTCGACCGAGCGCACCAACTGATCCATCGAGTCCACGAGTTCCGCGGGCGCACGTTCGGCGGCGGTCTGCGTACAGCGCGTGGCCGCCTCGTGCAGCCGTCGGTCGCCGAGGCCGCGGCTAGCAGGGTGACGGTGGCCGCACCCGAGGTCGCGTCCACCGCACGGACCACGTTCATGCTGCCGATGAAGTACAGCGTCCCGTCGACCACGAGCGGCGTGGACACGAGCCCGCGGTCCCCGGGCAGGTCGACGAACCAATCGAGGGACAGTTCGCTCACGTTGGAGTCGTCGATCTGTGCCACGTCGCCCGAGATCGGGTTGCAACATTGTCCGGAAAGCGTCGTGTCGATATGCGTCACCGAACCATCCGGATTGCAGTTGTCGATCGTACACGCGTCTCCGTCGTTAGCCCCAAGTACGCATGACTGTGCGCAATCGGCGTCGGCGCTGCACAACTGACCGGCTTTGGCGCCGCCCACGCATACCGGGACGTCCAGCGAGACCCAGTCACCGACAATGACATCCCAGCGTCGCAAAGAGTTTTCGAACGGTTCCACGATGTCGAGTTCGCCGTCGCCGTTGGCATCATCGAACTCGCATCGTTGTACCGGCGTCCGCCCGGGGAGAAGGTCAACACAGGCTGCCATAGCGCAGTTGGCCAAAGGGTCGGCACCGAGGTCGCGGCAGCCGGGGCCGGGCGAAAGTGGAAATGGGCCAACAAACTGACACTCGTCCGGAATATTGTCAGGATTCGACACGCACGTATTCCCGTCGTCCGTCATCGGCGACACATCGATGCTCGTACCTGTGGCGATGTCTATCGCATCGTCGATCAGGTTTCCGTTGCAGTCGATGATCGTGTTGCCGCCGGCATCGTCCCAGGTCGTGGCCGGGCACGCCGTGGCGTCTGGAAATGGCTCGCAACCCGGTATCCCCGGTCCATCCGGGCAGCAATCCGGATTGCCGTCGTTGTCGCCATCGGGAAGATAGACGCAGCCGGTATCGTTTTCAGCGGCCCCGTCGCCGTTCAGATCAATCCACGGACCCCGCAGGTCGGGAATCCCGTCAGGTATGGCCGCACCGGTCGTAGTATCGACACAAAAACCTCGCCCGGTGTCGCACACGGGAATTCCGGGCAGACCCGCGCAGATCGTATCGGATCCGCACGGCGTGAAAAAATCCATCTGGTTGCGGGCTTCGTCCAGCGCATCCCACTTGCCGTCCCCGTCCATATCCAGGAATCGCTCGCCGGGCCGCCAGACTATGTCAAAACTGCCGGGGCCGGTTGCAAACGGACCATTGTCGGCGTCGTTCGGATCGCCGTCGAGGTCGATAATGACCATCGCTCGCGACGCATTGAACACTTCCGGCAGATTAGAACTCGTTGGACTGATCACGGCGTCTTCAGCCTCAAGATCAACGCCAACAGCGAGCGACATCGGTCCGATGCCCCATGGCAGATCGAGCCACTCGCCTGTCGCCTCACCGGTGATTCTTACGTCTCCGTAACTGATCTCTTCCCAGTACTCTGCAAACGAGCCGATGCCGTCCTGAATACATTTCTCCTGTACACCAGGGCAATCCACGTTGGTGTCGCACGCCACGCCGCTTAGCTCGCAAACGCGACTGTCGTCAAAATACTCGTCCGCTATCGGCTGAGGTGGTGGAAGGATAAGTGCACAGAAGGGATCGGGTTGGGATAGATCGCAGGTGTCGCCGCAAGTCGAGTTGGGGCACGCCGGATCGGGGCAATCATTGTCGCTGTTGCACGGGATGACGCAAAAACCAAAATCACTACACTCATACTTGGTCGCCGCGTCCGGACATGCGGCGAAGCAATCCTGGTCGCTCGTGCATGGTGGGTGGCACTGTTTGCGCGAGTTGGCGAGGATAACCAAAAACTGGCGTTCCTCGGCCCATGCGCTACGGGATACCCAAAGCGACCCCGCCGCCATCGCGATCAGACCAATCGTCAATCGACGTGAATTTCGACTCATGTGTCTACACCTCTTCATCCGGTTGTAACTCCCGCTTCGTTCCCTCGTACCGGCTCGCCGGCTCGACGCCGTTTCCATATCCCCGCCGTCCCTGTCGCGAGCACCTGCGCCCCAGTCTGGGATGCACCGCCCAATCGGCGCGGGGGAAAGATCGGTTTTGAGCAAAGTAATCGCACCTTCGGCGAGGGAGCGAAGCCGCCCGGAATACCCCCCCCGATCCGGTGACCATCCGTCCGCTGCCTGCTCGTCGGGCGTCTTCCGCACGTGGGAAGATCGACTGCGCGACTCTCGCCCGCCGGGAATCGTATCTCTGGCGGTAAGTGTCTGTCAACCGAGCTGACGCCTGTCCCGATACCTGAGCTTTAATGCGCGGAATTATCGGGGTTTTGCTCGTTTTCGGAGCCCAAGATGTGGGTGCGAGATGCCCGGCGCGCCGAGATCGCACGAGCGTTATGCTGGGACGAGATTCCTTCCTCGTCCCCCGTCTTGTCAGGGTTCCCAGCCTGCGTTCCATGGACCCCAGCGATCCACGGGAAGGGATTCCCGTCCCGGCGCGCCGGGATCGCACCAGCGGCCGAGCCGCTCGCGCTAGGGTACGACCCGCACCACCGGACCGAAGACGGTGACAATCCGGTCGTCATTCCCGTCGAACGCTACGGTTTCGGCCACTGACATGCCGCTATCCGTCGCCGAAAGTCCGAGCTCGTAGTCCCCGAGCGCAAGCTCGAGCGTGACAAATGCAACGATTCCGAGATTTCCGGAACCCGTTAGAATCTCGACGCCGAGCTGGTCGGCCGGGTTGCCGGTGGAGTCCGTCTCGCGCAGGTAAAACAGCCGCCACTTGACGGCGCCTTCCGGATCACCGGCGTCGAAGGCAATGTTGACCCCATCTTGGTTCCCGACCGTCACGTCGTGGAACCGGTCGCACACCAGCCCACCGCAACCGTTCAGCGTCTGCCCCGAGGTTGCGGGGTCGCACGGCTGCGTAAAGCAGGGGTCGGGCCGGCCCTGAACCTGGATCACTCCGTCGCTAAACGCCTCGATCACCTGCGCGTCAGTGGTCACTTCGATACCGACGCGAAAGAACCCGACGCCCGCCCCCGTGGGAAAGAATTGAAAAAAAACGTCGACCCCGGAAGCGGGAAGATTCTGGGCGAGGCTCTGCCGCTCACCGATCTCCTGGGCGTCCGGGCTGTTATCCGAGACGGGCACGAAGAACGCGCTGATCGAATCCGGCACCCCGGTCACCTTATAAAAAATTACGATCGCGGGATCGTCGATCGAAAGGCCGGCGTTGGCTATGATGCTGATGATTCGTGCCGTGACCGCGCCGGTGCCGCCGGTGCCCGAATCATCGGTGGGGGTCGGGTCGCTGATCGTTGACAGGGCGGGGCCGCGCGCGTGTCG
>JADFRH010000133.1:0-3205 GCA_022561415.1 Planctomycetota bacterium | reverse complement strand
GGGTCGCTGATCGTCGAACACCCGCCCAAAATGCAACCCGCGACGCAAACCCAAAGGCTGCCTCGAAGGCCATGGCGCAAAGTCTGTTGTCGCGACTGCCGTTGTCTGCCCATTTGCATTGGTTCAAAACCCCTTCGCTGAAGAGCGTGTTCAAGAAGCCATAAGCTTTCAGCCATTAGCTGTCAGCCAGACGCTTGCAACCGCCAACGCCCACAGCAAACACGGAGTGTCACCTCTTTCCCGGCAACATGTTGCGCGGCATCAACCCATATTCCGGCTGACGGCTGATAGCTGACGGCTCATGGCTCAACGTCGATCCATCATAGCGTAATCACGGGGTCAGTGAGCTTATTGAACACCGCCGCGATCTCTCGACCGACCACCCCGACCGCGGGCTTGCATGGTGGAGACAAGCCCGTCCGTGCCTCTGACCCGCCGCCATGGCACGCCGGTTCCGCAGGCGGCGTCTGAGCGTTATACGCTCGGCCCGAAAGGCCTGTCAACCGATTCGCGGTGCGTGTAGCGGATTGGAAACACAAGACTCTGGTTCTACAATGCCGTCAGTGACACTGGGTTAAGCGCCGAGTATCGTGATTATCTAGAGCCGTGTGAGACTTGTGACTGACGTCAATCCAGCGAGAATCCCAGGAAACCAGGGTGATACCGGCCCGTTGGCGGATCGCCGGGTGTTGGTTGTCGGGCTGGGACGCTTCGGAGGCGGCGTCGGCGTGGTCCGGTGGCTCTGCGGGCAGGGTGCCGACGTTCGCGTGACGGACCGCGCAACCGCGGACTCGCTGAAGGAATCGATCAACGAAATCAGCGACCTGCCGGTCCGCTGCCACCTCGGCGGGCACAACATCAGTGACCTCGATGACGTCGAGCTGGTCGTCCTCAACCCGGCCGTCGACAAGAGCCGCTCTGCGCTTTTCCGGGCGATCGCTGACCGACAGATTTCCTGGACGACCGAGATCAACCTGTTCTGCGAGCGCTGCCGTGGTCAGGTGATCGCGGTCACCGGCACCTACGGCAAGAGCACGACGTGCGCGATGATCGCGGAGGCGTTAAGGGCCGACCGACGTGGCAAGGAACAAACGGTCGGCGATGTCCATCTCGGTGGCAACATCGGCGGGTCGCTGCTGCCTTCTCTTGAACGGATCGACGCGACCGACGCGGTGGTGCTGGAACTTTCCAGTGCGCAGCTCGACGACCTTCCGCGTGTCGCATGGTCACCGCACATCGCGGTGATCACGAACCTCTATCCCCACCACCTCGATCGTTATGCGGACTTTTCCGCCTATGTGGAATCGAAGTTGAATGTGCTCGGAAACGGAGAGCCCCCGGGCGCGATCGTGGTCGGAGAGCTGCACCCCGGCGCGGAAGACCTCCTCCTTCAGCGCGTACACGGTTTCGCGGACCGAGTCGTCCGCGTCCCCCTAAGCGCTGAGGCCATCACGCTCGGCGTGCCCGGCGCACACAATCAACGTAACGCGGTCTGCGCGGTGGCCGTTTGCGCAAGACTCTCGTGCGACTCGGCCGGCGTTCATGCCGCGCTGCGGCGGTTCGCCGGGCTGGAGCATCGACTCGAGAAAGTGCTGACCCTTGATGGAGTCGCGTACTACAACGATTCGAAGTCGACCTCGCCGCCGGCCACGATTCGCGCCATCGAGGCGTTGGGCTGCCCCGTGGTGGTGATCGTCGGCGGCCAATCCAAGGACGTTCCGCTGGGTGATTTCGGGGATGCGCTTTCCCGCTTGTGCTCGACGGTCGTGTGTACCGGCGAGTCGGGTCCGACGTTCGCCAAGGCGGTTCGCGCCGCGAGCAGCGGCGATCACGCCCCGGACGTCGTCGAGGTGGTCTCGCCCTCCGACGCGGTGGCGTGCGCGCGGGCCGCGGCCACGGCGGGCATGGCCGTGCTGTTTTCGCCCGGCGCGCCGAGCTTTGATGTCTATCAGAACTTCGCCGATCGCGGTCGCCGCTTCGTAGAAGAACTCAAGGCGTTCTAACGACATCGACCGGCGTTGGCGGATCGGGCCTGGTCTGGTAGCGTATCGGCACCCCAAGGGGCCGTAGCTCAGCTGGGAGAGCGCCTGGTTTGCAACCAGGAGGTCGGCGGTTCGAGCCCGCTCGGCTCCAGTCATGTCTTTAGCTTCTCGCTTGCCGGCGCTCAGCGTCACACGCTGCCCAACATGGCCCCGCGTGAATCCGAATAATCGTGAAAATCGACGGCACGCCCACCCAGGATCCGAACCGCGACCGTGAGGGAGCGGCCCAAACAGAGCGACCGTGAGGGAGCGGGCGAGCCCCACACGTCACAGCCGTGTTTCCGTCGGTGCCGACGATTCGGCTACATGACTGATCGACCCGTCGATGCGGTCACGGACCCGTACGGCCCTGCGCGAATCCGAATAATCATGAAAATCAACGGTACGCCCGAGAATTACCTTGAATTACCGGGGCCGCATCGGGTACCATGAAGGTCGTTTCAAGCCGGTGCGACGCCGGCCGGCCGCGAGATGTGGAGTCATGGCAGTCGCAGGCGGTTCGCCCAGAGGGCGGCTTCTTGTTCCGCTGGAGAAGGCCAGACTATGTTGGCAACTCGGCACTCGTATCTCAAGCAGTCTCTCTCCGCTTCGGTCGGGCTGATCGCCCTGACCGGCATGACGCTCAACGCCCAGGCCCAGTGCCAGTTGCAGAAGCTGCTGGCCGCCGATGGAGCGGCGTTTGATTCGTTCGGGAACCCCGTCGCGATCAGCGGGGACACGGCCGTCATCGGGGCGGGTCAGTTCTCTTTTTTTTCGCCAGGCTCGGGGGTCGCGTACGTGTTCGAGAAGGTCGGCGGCGTCTGGACGCAGACGGCCAAGCTCACCGCCTCCGATTGGGCGTGGGGTGATGAGTTCGGCATCTCTGTCGCCGTCAGCGGGAACACGACGGTGATCGGGGCTCGCCGCCACACATGTGAAGGCGGAATAGAGGATTGCGGTGCGGCGTACATGTTCGAGAAGGTCGCCGGGGTCTGGACGCAGACGGCCAAGCTCACCGCCGCAGACGGAGCAGTGGCTGGTTTCTTCGGTGCCTCTGTCGCGATCAGCGGACTCACGGCGGTGATCGGGGCTTCGGGCCACGACGCCCTGGGAAGCTTCTCCGGCTCAGCGTACGTGTTCGAGAAGGTCGGCGGGGTCTGGACGCAGACGGCCAAGCTCACCGC
>JADFRH010000132.1 GCA_022561415.1 Planctomycetota bacterium | reverse complement strand
TCTCGCTGGCGATAGGAGCAGACATGCGGCTCCTATCGCCAGCGAGACACCCCACAGGCGCCATGACCAGTTCCATCGACTACGCGCCGTCCACCACGCGACCAGGAAGAAGGGAAGCATGAATAGCAGCGGCGGCCGGTTCGCCAGTGCAAGGCCATACAGCAATGCAGCTAGCAGCATGTCCCGCCTCACGCCACGATGCACGGAACGCACCAGCAGATACGCGGCGCCTGCAAGCAACGCGAGCGTGGGTGCGTAGACTTCCGGTACCAGGAGATTTGACCAGACCCGCGGGTGGGCCGTCAGGGCCAAACCCAGTGCGCCGGCGATCCAGGAGGATACGCCGAGACGAATCTGTAAGAGCATGCAAAACCAGATGGCGGTGAGCCCGGAAGCGAAACACGCCAGAGACACCATGTACGCCGGATCGACGCCGGGAACGCGAGACACAAACCAGCCGAGCGTGACATATCCGGCGTAACCGGGAGGATGCATGATCCCCAAGGTGGCTGATGCAAGCTGCAGATCGCCCGCGTCTTCGAAGCAGACGCCCGGTGGGAGTCGCGGGATGGCGAGCGCGGAGATGAACACGACAGCGAGACCCGGTGCGATCCAATCCGCGCGACGGAGCTTCGCCCAGCCGGCCTCTCGGAGTCCGCCACAGCTTTCGAACTGTGTCGTGGACGGAGCATTGGCTGTCGTTGTCGAGGCCACTGACCGACACCTCCGATCGGGCTCCCCGCCCATGTAAGGCCCTCGGGGGCTGCGCATCGTTGCCGGTCATGATATACTAGACCGTTCTTCGACGCTCCACCGCGTCTTCACCCGAGGATCAGGGGAGGGTGCGTGTCCCTTGTCACACGGCGTTACTCGTCGAGCCCAGCGCGAGTGAAAAGTCCGCTATACCGTGCTCGACGCAGTAGGCATGGAGCATGCGAACGTAGGACGCTTTTTCATGGGCAACACCGTCGAGTCCCAGCCGGGTGGCGGTGGCTGCGATCGCCGCTTCGCCCGGCCCTTCGATCTCGACGAACAGGCCGATGTGCGGCGGCTCGTCCAGCTCGATCAGGCAGTCGTCCAGCCGCCAGCTCTCACGGCGTTTCTCGTACCGGAGCACCCTCACGAGACCGAGGCCGCGCAGGATTTGCGACGCGGTCGCAGCGTCACTGACCACGACCTCCTGCTCCTCGCGCGACTTGAACGGTCCCGGTCGGACTGGACCCTTGAAGGTCATCGTCGCGCTTCGCTCTTGCGTTTCTTCGCTGATCGTCGAGCGAATCCGCACACCGCGTCCGGACCGGCGAAGCGATCCGTCTGCGGCATCGAAAATCTCATTGGTTTCGAGCACGGTCCCGAGCGACTCGGCGCCCGCAGCGATCAACCGTTCACGAATCCGCTCGTGCGAGGCGACGCGAAACTTGGCTTCGATCTCGAGATGTACGGATTGAATGTCGGACATGGAAAGCTACGTGGCCACGACGTTGACGAGGCGCCCCTTGACGACGATGACCTTGCGGATGGTCTTGCCCCGCAGTGCGGCACACACTCGGTCCTCCGCGAGGGCGGTCGCCTGGATGGTCGCTTCGTCGGCGTCGGCCGGCACCATCACGCGGGCCTTGACCTTTCCGTTGATCTGAACGCCGATCTCGACCTCCTCGTCCCGGGCGAGCGCTTCGTCGTGCGCGGGCCAGGGCTCATACGCCAGCGTGCGATCGTGCCCGAGGCGGTGCCAGAGCTCTTCGCCCAGGTGCGGCGCGAACGGTGACACGACCAACACGAACGGTTCGATGATCGAGCGAGGCCGGTGCGGGCGCGGCGTCATGAAGTTGACGAAATCGAAAATCGCGGCGATGGCGGTGTTGAGCTTGAGTTGCCCAAGATCGACGGTCACGCGCTTGATGAGTTTGTGCAGCGCACGTAGCGAGTCCTCGTCCGGCTCGTCGTCGGTCAGCGCGTCGGTGAGCCGGTCGGTATTCTCGTCGACCACCAGTCGCCAGACGCGCTGGCAGAGCTTGAACAGACCCGGCACGTCGCGCGTGTTCCACGGTTTCGACGCGTCGAGCGGACCCATGTACATCTCGTAGAGCCTGAAGGTGTCCGCCCCGAACCGGGAGATTATGTCGTCGGGGTTGACGACGTTCTTGAGCGACTTGCTCATCTTGGCGATGACGCGGCCGACCGGGTCACCCGTTTTCTTCAGCACGAACTGTTCGTCGCCGCGATCCTCCACCGCGTCGTTTCCGTAGACACGACCGGTCTTGTCGCGATAGGCGAAGCTCTGAATCATGCCCTGATTGAACAGCTTGTGGAACGGCTCGCGCGTCGAGACGTACCCACGGTCGTACAGCACCTTGTGCCAGAACCTCGCGTAGAGCAGGTGTAACACGGCGTGCTCGGCCCCGCCCACGTAGAGATCGACGGGCATCCAATAGCGCTCCGCCTCGCTGCCGCAGAACCGCTTGGTGTTGTTCGCATCGATGAATCGAAGGTAATACCAACACGAACCCGCCCACTGGGGCATCGTGTTGAGATCGCGCCGATAGACTGCGCCGTCGCGCGTCTGCGATACCCAGGCCTTGGCGCGACCCAGCGGCGGCTCGGGCAGCGCGTCGGCGTTCTCGACCGTCGGGGTCGGCTTGAAATCCTCCATCTCCGGCAGCTCGACCGGTAGTTCGTCGTGGTCGACGCTGATGGTGTCTCCGTCCTCGGTGTGCCACACCGGGAACGGCTCACCCCAGTACTTTTGTCGGCTGAAGATCCACTCGCGCAGTTTGTAGTTGACTGCGCGGCGACCGACGCCGTTCGACTCGAGCCAATCGATGATGCGCGATTTGGCCTTGGGCGTTTCGAGTCCGTCAAGTACGCAGGCGCCACCCGGCACGTCCAGCGTCACGCCGGGTCCGGGAGACCGAACGTTGACACCCTCCCCCGCAAACGCTTCGCCCCAGGTTTCGGGATGTTCCACGTAGTGATCGATGAGCCGATCGACGCCGACGCGATCCAGTAACACACGTCGGGTCTTGTCGTTGAGACCGGCGATGCGTTGACGGCGTTCGTCAACGCTTGTGGCCAGTTCCTGAAACTTGCTCACGAACTCTTCGAAGGCGGTCGACGCCGGTGTCTCCAGGTCGCCGGTCATACCGGCCACGCGCCGCTCGATCCACTGCGGGGTCGGCTTTACCACGGCGATGATAGGCAGGTCGAACTTTTGCGCGAACTCGTAGTCGCGCGTGTCGCCGCCCGGTACGGCCATGATCGCCCCGGTGCCGTAGGTCATCAGCACGTAGTCCGCCACCCAGATGGGGACCGGCTGACCGTTGACCGGATTGACCGCGTAGGCGCCGGTGAAGACGCCGGTCTTTTCTTTGGTATCGGCCGTTCGGTCCAGGTCGGAGCGGCTCGCGGCCGCGTTGGCGTACGCTCCGACCTCGGCGCGGTGCTCGGCCGTCGTGATCTGATCCACCAGATCATGGTCCGGCGCCAGCACCACATAGGTGGCGCCGAAAAGCGTATCGGGGCGCGTCGTGTAGACCCGAATGGCGTTGGGGAAACTCTCGTAGGACAGCGGCTGATCGTGGTTGGCGCCGCGCTTGCGACAGATCCACCGCCCGTTTTCGATGCTCCACCACTGCGCCAGCGGAAACACGACCTCCGCGCCGGTGCTCCTGCCGATCCAGTTTCGCTGCATGATCTTGATCGGTTCGGGCCAATCGAGTCCGTCCAGGTCGGCTAGCAGCCGATCGGCGTACTTCGTGATACGCAGAAGCCACTGTCGAAGCGGCCGACGAAACACCGGGTGATCGCCGCGGTCGCTGCGACCCTCGTTGGTGACTTCCTCGTTGGACAGCACCGTGCCAAGGGCAGGGCACCAGTTGACGGGGATCTCGTCCACAAAGGCGAGTCGATGATGATCGAGCACGCGCTTTCGATCGGACGATGAGAGATCGGCCCATTCGCGCCGGCCCTCTTCGCCCTTCTCACGCACGAGCGCCATCGTCGGGCTGACGCCCCAGCGCCCCGACTCCAGTTCGGCCGTCAGTTCGGCAATGGGCCGGGCACGCCCGACGGCGTCTTGCCCCTGTGGGTCAACCCACACGCACCGGTCGTCGTACCAGCTCTCGAACAGTTGCAGAAAGATCCACTGCGTAAACTTGTAGAAGCCGGGGTCGCTCGTCGCCAGCTCACGGCTCCAGTCGTAGCTGAAGCCGAACATCTTGAGCTGCTCACGATAGCGGTCGATGTTCTTGGCGGTCGTGACCGCAGGATGAACGTTGTGTTCGATGGCGTACTGCTCGGCCGGCAGCCCGAAGGCGTCGAAACCCATCGGGTGCAGCACGTTGAAGCCGCACATTCGCTTGTGGCGTGCGACGATGTCCGTGGCGCAGTAGCCGACCGGATGACCGACGTGAAGCCCCGAGCCGCTGGGGTAGGGAAACATGTCGAGGATGTAGAACTTCGGCTTGTCGGCGTCGAATCCCGGCTCGCCCGGGTTGGCGGCACGGAACGTCTCGTTCTCTTCCCAGTACTGCTGCCAGCGCCGCTCGATGCCGGTGAAGTCGTAGCGCCCCGGCTTGCGATCCTGTTGTGTCTGCGCCATGGAAGTTGCGTTTCGCTTCGGATGGGTCCGGCCAGTCGATCGCCGAACATCGTGGCCGGAGTCTACGTGACAGCCGAGCGCCCTTCAAGCGATCTGATAAATCGATTCGAGTCGGAGTTGTCCACTCAAACTGCGCCTCCTACAATAGTCCATACGCTGGAGCCAAGAAACGTGGACGATCCCAATACCCCGACATTAGGCGACTCATCGAAACCGACACCGGACGCAAGCGATCTGCCGCCGGGCCGTCACGCGCTGGAGGTGGCCGCTCGCAGCGGGATCGGACCGCTCAGCCCCGATGGCCGGGAGGTGTGGCATGGGCGCGCCAGGCCTTGTGTCTCCTGTGGGCAGCTCATTCTGCGAGACGTCGTCGAGTGCGAACACTGCGGGCAGGATCACAGCATGGCGATGCGCAAGAAGATGAGGCTTCACGCCGGCCCCTGGTATGTCCTGGAGCATGTTCGCCCCTTTCCCGGCGTAAGCCTCGAGCGAATCATCAAGCAGATTCGACGCGGGCTGATTATGGAGACGTCGATCGTTCGCGGTCCGTCGACAAACCATCAGTGGCGATTTGCCGCCGAGACGCCGGGTTTGTGCCGCTATTTCGAGCGGTGCTGGCGCTGCCATGACCGCGTCTCGCTGACGCAGCCGGCCTGTCGGAAATGCAATGCCTATCTGACGTTCGATCCACCGACGGCCAAACCGGAAGCGGCGTCCTATGTGACTCGGACTTCCCTTACCGATCCGCCGGTCGGCTCCGCGAAACTCGCCGGGCTCTCGGCCGCCGTCAAGCAGGCACAACCGCCCTCAGGCGAGAACCTCTGGGACGCGCCGCCGCGCGTCGGCGGCATCCGCGCTACCTGGATCGTCGCGGCCGCTCTGGTCTTGGTCATGTTCGTACTGCTGTGGGTTACGCAATCTCGCGGCGCGACCACGCCAACCTCGCTCGACCTCGCGCCGTCCATGCAGCGGTCGGACGCTCGCTCGCCGCAGGAGGGTTGAAGGACGGCGGTCTTGTGGCGATGTCCGATCTGCCCGGTCCGTGGCATCTTCGGCGGGCGTAACAGATGTTCCAAAGTCGATCGACCATCTCCGCGTGCGGCTCTTCTTCTTCGTTCGACGTGCGGGTTCTTGAATTGCATGACGCAAATTCGGACGGTGTCGCGTCGGTGAAGATCGACTTGCACACGGGTGGCATTCCAATTGAGCGTGTCGAGCGATACTTCGATCAAGAGAACCGGATCGCGACGCACACGTTTCGATTTGCCAAGTCTGATCGAGAATCATTGCTGTCCTCATCGGAGGCCGCCGTTCAATTCACTCGCCGCACCGATCTCCAATCCAACTCGTGGCACATCAAGAGCGAGTCTGTAGTCGTGCGTATCGTCAGCGACACCGATTTGTTTCCCTTGGAGGCGACGAGTTCCTTCGGCACAATCCACGATCCTCAGGAACTTCCACAGCCCGCAAATTCCGAACCGGAATCTCGATAGTTCGCGAGGCTAAGTGCTCAGGTCCGGTAACGCGCAACGTGAAAGGGAATCCCGGGAATCCCACGACCGGCACCGCCGGTGCTGCGGCGGCTAGGTTTGGAAGCGACTGCATGGACCGAGCTGGTCCGCGACTTTGGTAAACTGTTCGCGGTCGTGGCCGGGCGCCCCTCGAAAGTCGATGCGATGCGCAGCCATCTGACCCATCGCCGCTTCCGCGTTCGGCGACGCGTTCGCGAGTTACTCCCGGCTGCGGCCTGAGGAGCCAACACAACCGCAACGCCTTCTTTCCGCGTTCTGAAGCTAACAAATCCCGGCCAGGTCATCACGCCGGTCGCCGGTGCCCCCCGGTGCACCGGGCTCGCTGCACCACAGTTCGCGGCATCTCATCGCCTCCGAGGCGCGCAGGCCTTCGTCCAACAAACGCGACGATCGCATCGCATCTAATGTGAACTGTGGTGCCGCAACAATTCATCGCTGTCCCCTGTTCCGCCCCCCCTGTTCCGCCAGGTTAGCAGCTACCGTCTTTCACCACTTCGTGGTTGGTTCGGAACCCACAACCCCGCGAAAATCGGTATTTTGGGTCGGCGGGTTGCCGGTTACACCCATTGCGAATCCAAGAGTGATGTAGAGAACCATAAATGGTCAGATCCGGCTTCAAGGCGTTT
>JADFRH010000131.1:3087-6807 GCA_022561415.1 Planctomycetota bacterium | reverse complement strand
GATTGATGATTGATTGATTAAACATACAAGACACGGAGACACGGAAAGATACAGAATAACAAGTATGTTTTCACAATTACTTGCCATGTTCTTTCATGGCGAAGAAAAGACAGACTGTGAAACTGCGGATCAGCAAATTTGTGACGTAAGTCTTTCTCTCCGTGTCTCCTGTGTCTCCGTGGTTAAAACCTTTATGAATAATCCGGAGGCTAGCCCCCGGATTATTAGAGAATTGGGAATGTTTGACCGTCGAACGCCGCTCCAAATACCAGGACGAGTCTGTTTGCGGCATCCATCGGGATTTGAAGTGGCGACGGTTTCTTACGCGAGAATTTGCTGCACGACGTTGCCATGCACGTCGGTTTCGATCGTGTCGGCAAACGGTTTCATCCGTTTGCGCACGATGCGCTGCACCGGCTGCTCGAAACCGGAGGGAGACGGCGTCTCCTGGATCGCCTTGAGAAAGTTGTATGACTCTTTGCGCATGGACTGACACTCCGGTCCGTGGACATTCACGCCGCCAAAAGGAAGCCGAGGACGATCCGCGTCGTCATTCGTCCCCACCAGAGGACTCGGCAAGCCGACTTTGCCGGATCGTAGGCGTAATCTAACGGGTCTGCCGTTGAACTCAAGAGCAGAATGGCGAACTAAGCGTCTTCCTGCTCGAGTGCGAACTCTTCAGGATGGACTCGTTCGTACGCCTCTTCTTCGACGCGTACAGCCTGCTCGTCCGCGCGCTTTTTCAACATGTATCGTACGGTGAAGTTAACGGCCAAGCAGACGACGATCCCGCCGATCTGGAAATGGAAGACGACCGTGGCGACGAGGAACGTTGCGGTGGCCGCGATCAGTGCCGAGAAGCCCCAACTGAAGATCACCCAGATGGAGCGCCCGAGCTTCAGTTCGGCATCGCCGCGCTGGAAGATTCGATCGGCCATGCCCGTTGCCACGACGGCGGCAAAGGCGACGTAGGTGGTGGAAACCGGCAGGCCGAGGCTGCTGGCCGTGGCGATGACACTGGCGGACACGGACGTCATGACCGCAGCGCGAAGTGAATCATAGTGCTTCGTCTTGCCCGTCTTCGTGATTCCGGCGCGCGGGGCCAGCGCAGGGGCCTTGCCGCGAAAACGCAGTAAGACTCGCGCCATACGAACGCACCAGTTCGGCGCCCACAGCGCCACGTGATCGCCCATGCTTCCGGTCGAAACCTCGGCTTTGGTGACCCGCGCGGCCGCCTCGGTGGTCATGCCCGCGAACAGCAAGAACCCACAGACCAACAGCAGAAGCCAGTGTATCGGATTTTGTTTGGCGATGTCGGCGCTTTGGGCTTGGATGAGTGCGACGGTTGACAGCCCCGGCGATGCGCAATTGGCGAGGTCATTCTGCCCGAAGGAGAACGCCATGGCGATCATTCCGAAGATCGCCAGCGCCGGGAACAAGACTCGTGCCGCTCGCCTTCGGAAAACCACAAGCGTCAGGTGAATGGCGATGGCGAACAGACCCCAGAGAGACAACGCGAGCAAGGCCCCTCCGACGTCCGCCTGGACCAGATCGTCCAACTGCTGAATCAGGGACTTGAGATCTTGGACGAACCCCAAGTTCTTCATGCCTTTGAACAGCAGAAAATAGGACAGACCCGCGGCCAACCCGCCGCCCACCCAGCCGCCGTGGAGCAACAGGGTAGGCAGGTGCTTGGTTCGGTCTCTAATGGCTGCCCGCGCCGCGCGTTGGATGAAAAACGCGGCGAACCCGGAGAAAACGATCGAGCAGACGATTCCGACAAGCACCATCGTGGCCTTGTGCCAATTCACGGCGTCCGTGTTCATCGCGCATGCGGCGCCCAGCAACGCAAACACCAGCGATGCGGTCGTGCTCACCGGCATGCCGAAGGCGGAGTAGCCGTAGAGCAGGACCGTGTTGACGATGTAGACCGATATGTAGATCGCCAGCGCCGCTTCGATTCCGCCTAGGGCGGTCGGATCGAAAATGCCCTTGCGCGCCGTGTCCATCACGTCGGAACTCAAGACCGCGCCGCACACCACGGCGAGCCCGGCAACGACGACGGCCGTTCGCCGACGCAGCACGCGCGCCCCAAACACGGCGTTCACCAGATTGGCGGCGTCGTTGCGACCCACCTCCACGGTGTTCCAAATGAGCATCGCCGCCGCCAAGATCAGGCAAACGAGCAGGAAGGGTTCGAGATTCCAGATGTCAATCGATGGCATGGTCGAGCCTGGACGCGGCGACCGAGATCAGGTGACGAGCATGCGGCGGAGCCGATCGCCCGACTTCTCCGCGAAGTTGGCAAGCTGGCCGAGCTCACCGAACACCCGGAACCACAGGAAGAGGTCCGAAGGCTTCATGTCGTCTTCGATGCTGAAGAGCTTCTGAGAAAGCCGATATTGCAACCGATCCGCCTCCCATTCCGTCTTGTCAACCTTGGCAATCAACGCCAGCGCATGCTCGGCCTCGGTGCCGACCATGTCACCCTCGACCAACGTCGGCAGGTAATCCGCGATGCCGTGCGTCTGCCGGCACACCTCCTCGATCTTGGCGAGATACTCGAAGGTCAACTCGACGAGCGGCTGCGGCAATTCGAGGTTCTTGAGCGTCAGCAGCACGGCGATGTCCTCGACGGAGTCGGCCATGTCGTCCTGGAGCTTCAGATAGCCGAGCAGATCGCCGCGATAGACCGGAAGAAAAAATCGCTTGGGAATCGTCTGGCGGATGTCGTCCTTGATGATGTCGGCCTTGTGCTCGACCTTGAAGATCTTCTCGGCCAGCTTCTTGAGCGCGTCGTACTTCCGATCACGAACGGCCTCGAACATCGGGGTAACGAATCCGACGCATTCCATGACGGTTTTCATGTGAAACCGCAGTGGCTCGAAGGGCGATTCGCGAAACAGATCCTTGATTTTGGCCACAATTCGTCTCCTCGTTTTCGGCGGAGCGATCGCCGCTCCACGCGTTCGGGCGCACTATGCTCATCCCGCGACGCATGGCAAGGGGGCCGGAGCAACTTAACGCAACATTAACACAAGCCGCGTAACCACTACACGGATGCGGCACCGCTTCCAGCCGGTGGGACGGTGGAACCGGCGAGCGCTCAGGCCGTCGAGGGTGTGCTTTTTCGCGTGACGCGAGCGAGATCGTTAATCACGACCTCGACGCAGAGCTGCCGCCGGGCCTCGGCCTGACGGTTGATTGCGAGAAGCTCGCGCGTATAATCGTGTGTTAACAGGGCTCGGATTCTCGCTCAGGGGGAACGACGGGAGCACGATGGAACGAACCTGTCTAAGTCTTCGGCTTTTCATGTTGGCGTCCTGCCCGCTTGTCTCGAACGCTACGGGGCAGAATGCGACCCTCTCTCTCAAGGCCGTGCAGGTCAACGGCGTGTCGATCACACGTGCAAACACAATAAGCGTGAATCCGGGCGATGTCGTCACGGCCGAGATCTTCATTCGTGACTGGACACGGACCGTTGAACGCTTGCTGAGCTATCAAACCGCGATCAACCGTGCCTCATTCGCCAGCGGGACGCGAGGAACCGTCTTACCGCTCGGATGGGACGCGCCGCCTACGGATGACATCGGTTGCACAACCTCCGCGGATTGCCCGGCCGAGTTTCCGGTCTGTGAGGTGATCTTGGCGCAAAACGGAATCTGCGTCGGACCCAACCACGATCCGTCGCAGGGCGTGTTTATTGACGGGACGCGCCCC
>JADFRH010000131.1:0-3065 GCA_022561415.1 Planctomycetota bacterium | reverse complement strand
GTTCTTGAATGCCAAAAATGCTATTTTCTTTGTTTCAGCGATTGGTTTCCATCAGTCTCATTGATTCGGTATGGCTGCACATGGATCAGTCCCGCAGACGCCCAGGTGTATTCGCCCCCCGAGAAGTACGCAGGAACGCTTATCCTCGAGGTTTCCGATGATGCGTGCGGCACCTTTACGTTTCCCCTCAACCCCTCCGATACGGAGTTGCTCGATCAATCTCTCGTGCCAATCTGGCCGGTCACACTCGAACCGCTCGTCATAAGAACTGCCACACCACCCTGCAAGATCGTCGAATCCGTGCCGCCGAACTGTGCCATCGATCCGCGGCAACCGACTCACCTGGACGGCAGCGAGCTGACCGCGTGGGACACGATTCAACTTACCTTCGAGTCCGACGCGTCCCGAACTGCGTCGGAGGATTTCGCCATTTGCGAGCCCAGCGACGGATCACCCCTGACCATCGAGGGATTCATCCCTCCCTCGCAACCAGGGACAACGGTTACACTGCGGCTGAGCGACAACATCCCCACCGAACAGTGGACTTGTATCTGCTACTTACCACGGGGTGAAAAAGTCTGCTTTGCGGCGTTACCTGGCGACGTTGACGGCGATGGCTCAAGCGAGCCACAGGATATCAGCGCCCTTGTCGATTGCCTTGACGACGCCGAAACGTGCGAGGACTGGCGCTGCGACATCAATCAATCCGGTCGCTGCACACCGGCCGACCTCCTACGTGAAATCGACATCCTGAGCGGCACGGTCACGTTCGATTCTTGGACGGGACTCGGGCTTTCTTCGTGTCCATCGGCGCCCTGAGCGGCTTGCCGCACGGGTGTCGCACTGTGCGATCGACGCGTTACACCGTACTCGCGGCGCTACCCCGGCAGATCCGCGCCAAGTCATTGATCACGACCTCGACGCAGAGCTGGGTGTTGACGTTGAGGTCGAGCTGCCGCCGAGCCTCGGCCAGTCGATTCACGGCCTCGATCGCTGCGCCCGCATCGACGACCGCCGCCGACGATTCGAGCTCGGATCGGTGGGACACGTTGACGACGGCCGGTCCCGCTTCGCTGAGCAGTCTGAGCAGGTCGGCGAACCAGGTCGAGGCGAGCTGAAAGAGGGCGGTCAGCCCGCGCCGGCCGGCCTCCGTGTCGCTGATTTCCGGATCGCGCTTGCGATGAAGCTCGCCAAGCGCCTTCGCCTCGTCGATCCAGGCTTTGGCCAGATTACCCGGCGAAAACGGCGTGCCCTCAGGGCCAGACGCGAGCGCCGCCATGCCGACTAGCAATCGCTGATTGACCTCGAAAAGCTTGTCTGCGGCGTGCTCCACCGCACGACCCAGACTCCCCGCCCCGACCTGTGCGTACCATAGGGTCTGCTCGGCGGGCAGGCCCAGGCCGGACTCGGCCAATCTGCCGCGAACGAATTCGGTGGGCAGTGCGTCGAATCGCACGATCTGGCAGCGCGACAGCGTGGTGGGCAGAAGCCGGTCCGTTGCGGCAGCCAGCAGGATAATGACGGTGGCTCCCGGCGGCTCCTCGAGCGTCTTGAGCAGCGCGTTCTGCGCCTGCGTCGTGATGCGATCGGCTTCTCGGATAATGTAGACCTTGCCGCGGCCCAGCGTAGGCGTCAAACCGACTGTGTCGATCACGAAGTGCCGCAGCACGTCGACGCCGATATCGAGCGCCTTGCGCTTGCGAACTTCCGGTTTGGGGTGCTCGCGGTTGAGCTGTCGATAGATGAGGTGAAGGTCGGGGTGCGTCCGGGCGACCACCGAGCGGCAGGCCTGGCACACGCCGCATCCGTCGCGCAGACGCTCGAGCCCGACGGCGGCCGAGTCGTTCCCGTCGATCGTTCGTTCCAACGGGTCTTCACACAAAAGCAACCGGGCAAGCCCGAGCGCGAGTTTTTCCTTGCCCACGCCGTCGGGACCGTGGAACAGATAGGCATGGGGAATCCGATCCCGGGCCATGGCCCGCTGAATGCGGCGCTGGGCACCGGCCTGGTGTTTGACCTCAGCCAGCGACACGACCAAGCTCCGCCAGTACGCGCCGGTGTACCGTTTCGACGTCGCCGCGACCGTCCAGCGTGATCACCGGCGTCGGGTAGTACTCATGTACCGCAAGAAAGAGGTCGCGGACCTTGCGATGAAACTCGATCGAACGGGCCTCCATCGCGTCGGGCCGGCTGCCCGAAAAAAGCGTGCCCTCGCCGACCGATCGCTGTCGGTTCTTCCCCGCGTGGTGCGGCTTGCGGCCGATCCGGGCGAAACCCTCCTCGACGTCCACGTCGAACACGAGCGTGCAGTCGGGCCAGCAGTCGCCGATCGCGAGGCGGGCGAGCTCGATGACCCGTTTCGGCTCAAACCCGGCCGCCCCCTGATAGGCGCAGGTGGAGGTGATGAATCGGTCGCACACGACGGTCTTTCCGGCCGACAGCGCCGGGCGGATCACCTCGGCCACGAGCTGTGCCCGCGAGGCCATGAAGAGCATCGTCTCGCAGGCGGCGTCCATGGTCGACAGATCGTGGTCGAGCAGGATGGAGCGAATCCGATCGCCGATCTCGGTCCCGCCGGGATCGCGGCAGGAGACGACCTCATCGCCGGCGGCTTCGAGCGCGTCGGCCAGGCGCTGCCGCTGCGTGGACTTGCCGCTCCCGTCGGGCGCAGCTTGCGATAACAGGTCCTCGGGTGAACTCGCTCCCGGTCCTTTGAGCAACTGCTTGACGAGCAATCCGCCAAATTGCTGCATGTCTTCGCCGCCGCCGACCGGAGCCGATTCGCATTGAATCTCGACCATGGCCGCTTCGCTGCCGTCGTCCCTGACCAGCGTAAACATACGACCTTCGGCGGTCACGTTGCCGGCTCGTTTTTCTTTGACCTTGCCGACATCCTTCTTCAGGATTTCGATTGCCTGGTCTTCGTCCCCTCCGGCATCGATGAGTGCTTTTTTGCACAACATCATAGGCAGGCCGGTTCGTTCTCGCAGCGATTTGACTGCTGCTGCTGTAATCTCAACCATTATGCTTAATCTCCCCACGAATCTTTGCGCGGCATGATTTCT
>JADFRH010000130.1:1672-6838 GCA_022561415.1 Planctomycetota bacterium | reverse complement strand
GGGTTCGATCTTGCTGCTACGGCGGCGTCGCACATGGCTTGCCTTCGATTGCCGGCCCAGCAGCCCGAGTCCAAGTCGTTCGCGCGTCTTTGTCACCAATTCCGTTTTATTCATGACTGCGCTGGCTGGGTTTGGAGTTCTCTCGGCTCCAGCGTCCGCAGACTTCTCGTTGGATAATCTCGCGAATTGGAGCCTTTGGAGAACAGGTACATCGTGCGGACCTGCATGCCCAGAGATTGAAGCAAACAGTGTCGCGGACATGTACCCCGGTGGACTAACCGAAGCATCCGGCAACGTGACGATCGAAGTGTTTCCGTTCACTGATCTCAGCGACAATTCCGATGGCGGCAACGGTTACGAAAATCCCGACGAATGCGGCGTGGCCACGAGACGCAGTTGCGACGCGAACGCAGACGGCGTGCCGGTCGAATGCCAGCCTGCCCCCGGCGACTGCAACGACAACGGCGTTAGCGGCACGTGTGACCGAAGCGGCGGCGTCGTGGGCGGGTCGTGCGGCGCAGGATCGCAACGGTGCCCACGGCGAGGAGCGTAAGCGTAGCGGGTTCGGGAATGCGGGAGCCGTAGAACCCGTAGGTTCCCTCAACCAGAAAATCCGTCCAAAGACCGTCGCCGTTGAGGTCTCGACCGGGGCTAACCATGCTGAACGTAAGGTGGCGGTCAATGCGCTCAAGGTTGTAACCGGCGAGGTCGAATTCGGAGAATCGCGGAACCAGAACGTCGAGAATGTCTTC
This sequence comes from Planctomycetota bacterium, assembly GCA_022561415.1. Next base: position 6,086 of record JADFRH010000130.1, on the reverse strand, counting down.
GCCTCCCAGGACTCCGAGGACCAGCAAGTCCTGAAAAAGGTTTTCTCCGTACGAAACGCCGTCAGTGAGGTACCGTGCAATAAGCGCAAGTTCCGGGTCGTTCAGGGTCGAAACGCTTCGATGGATCGTAATCGGCGCTTCGTTTACCCGAACAAGAACGCCGTGCTCCTCAAAAAGCCGAAGTGAATGGTATTGGCCTTCATCAAGTACGCCCATCATGAAAGCATCGTTCATCTTCCATTCTTCTATGAGGTCATCCCCATACAGCAGCTTTTCATTCGACAACTCGGCCAACAAGACCGGCGTGCCAAGCGCATGTGCTCCCACCATGAATACGCCAAGCAGGACGAGTAGTGGCCGGAACTTGCGCTGAGTCATGTGTCACCCTCTTGCCGTTGATGTCCGCAGCAACAGCATTATCGGCCATGTCCCGCCCCTTCGTCCAGGCCGTGCGAACGACCGCGGCCTACCGGCTTGACGCCTGGTAATGCGGTAATGCGGGGTAATGCGGGACAGTCGGTAATGCGGTGGTAATGCGGGACAGTCACCTATTTACGGCGTCGAGAAAACGGGGCGTGCTTACTTTTTCCTCGGCGGAGAACGTGGGCGGGTTCTTCGTTTTTACGGGCTAGACCAAGCTCTATTTTTCTGGAGCGGTCGAACCTGGGTCTTGTTTGCGAAACCGCCTCGAAACAGCGATACACAATAGACGACAACGCTATAGAGCAAGCTCTTTTTCCTGTTGCGATCGAATCTGGGTCTTGTCCGCAAGACGGTCTCGAAACAGCGACACACCACAAGCGACAACGCGCGATGGTAGGCGCGACGTAACGTTGCCGGATCGTAACGCCCGTCAGATGATCCATGACGAAGCACCCGCGCGGCTTTCGGCACGCGCGTTTTGCGCGCAAGAAAACGGCGGTGAATCCATTGGGATCCACCGCCGTCTTTCATGTTCGCCCTTCGAACTCACGTTGGCACACGGCACTGCGTGAGCGCGAAGTAATCTGCGTGCGTTAGACCATGCTCTTGAGGCCCTTGAGCGCAAGCACCTTGACGACGTTGCGCGCCGGCTTGGCCTTGAACATCATTTCCTCTTTTGTGAACGGGTTGATACCCCTGCGCGCTTTGGTCGCCGGCTTGCGGACGACCTTGATCTTCATCAGTCCCGGGACGGTGAAGACGCCCGGACCACGCTTGCCCAGATCCTTCTTGATCAACCCGGCGAGTTCATCAAAGATAGCGCCGATCTGCCGCTTGGTCAGGTCAGACGAGTCAGCCAACGCGCCGAATACTTCCGACTTCGTTCGTGCTTTTGCGTTCGTTGCTTTCTTCTTCTTTGCCATGAGTAGCTCCTTTAGCTGTGTACTTGGCCTCTTTCTTGATTCCGATCGGCGTGTGAATCTACGGTCGCCGGCGACGGGAAGCAAGCGTTTTTCCCTAAAAAAATAGTATTTTCGAGCTTTCCGCGCGGCGCCGCGCAACGCGTCTGCATCTTCTGTCGGTCGGTTTCGGGTCGGTGCTTGATTCTTATCGAGCGGTTTTCTGAGCGAATGGGCACAGGCCCAACGGTCATTCGTCTGTCGATTCACGCTTCGTCGGTCGCGGCGGGGAGTGGTTCGCACGCGGATCCGGGCCATCGGTGTCGGTGATTGTCGATGCCGGACGTTCGCTTTCGAGGCGTTCAGCTTGTGAGTTCTCCGGTTCGCGGCGCCCATGCCGTAGGCTGTGCGCACCGTGAAAACGCGGGGTAGAGGCCTGAAATCGCTGTTTAGGGCCTGGAAACAGAGGGTCTAGCCGGCTCAATCCAGGCGGATGGGGTTGTGAACTCTCATGGCGGCGGAATCCCTTCGCGGCAAGCGTTTCTTAGGGGAACGCCAGACGCTCCGGTTTAACGAGGCTCGCCGCTGGGGCAGACCTGGAGCCGCGCGCCGAATGATCCACCACTGCCCGATGACGGCCGTGGCGAACGTGAGAGCGGCTGCCAAGCCCCCGAACCCGAGCCGTTCGCGGAGATTTTCGGGTCCGGTGACAGGTTCCACACCCACAAATCTCACGCCGATGGATTCGGCCACGGCGATACGATCGGTGGCGAGCTCGCGTATTCGGCGCTGATTTCGGTGCAGATCCGCCTGAAAGAGCTTCAGCCGTCCGGCCGTCACTTCCATTTTCAGCACCGCCCGCGAGAACGCTTCCCCCCGGTCGGCGGTGAGATTGAACTCCTTCTGGATGGCCAGCAACATGTCCACCACCCGGTCCGTTTCCGATCGTAGATCCCGAACCAACTGTTCAGACGCGGCGACCCGTTCGAGACGGATTTTTCTGTCGCGCTGGGTTGCCTCGACCCGAAGAACCTCCTCGATCTTGCCGACGCGTTCCTGCGATCGGTGCCGCAGGCCGCTCGCGGACGTCACGGCCGCGTGGAGTCGAAAATTGTTCGGTCCTTCGATCCTGCGCGCTGCGAACTCGAACCTGTGATGCACCGAAGGAACCGTCTGGAAGGCCCGTGTCAGGTTTGACAGGAACACATGATGCCGCGCGTCCTCGCTGGGATCTTCGCCGATCGAGCGCACCCGATCGCGGAGCGAAGCAAGCTGCTTGCCGGCGTCGAAAAGAAAACCGTTCAACAGATTGCGGATACGCTCCAGTTCCGCAAGGATCGACTCGCTGAGAGGGTCGACATCGAGCTTCTCCAACGCGGAAAACCGGTGATGCCAACGGTCGGTAAAGGAGCGGATCTCCTCCAGGTAGGTCTCGGATGCGGTCACCAGTCCCTCCGCTTGCCGCTTGGTCCGGGCCGAGGAGGCGCGCTTCACCGAAGGCGCCGCAACGTCGACGAGCGACTCAGCCGCAACACGAAGCTGATCGAGCGGGGCCACGGACTTTCGCCAAACCTCCTGCGCGAAATGTTTGAGTTCGGAAAGGTTGACGACCAATTCGCGCAGATCCTGCTGTAGCGCGGCATCTACTTCGATCACACGGGTGCGATCCTCGCTATGCACCAGGCCGTGGGTGGCCCCGGGGTTAGCTCGGAGCTTCGCCTCCTCACGCGATGCGACCGCCAACCGCTCACGTACATCGTTGAACTCGCTGCGCATCCGGTCCCATCGAACGCGTAACGTCTTGTGTTCCCGGAACGGATCCTTCCCCGGCAGATCGACGAGTAAGTCCAATTCGCGTTGGGCGGCGTCCATTTTCTCGGCGAGTTCCGCCACGTACTCGGCGAGGACCGCCTCTGCCTGCCCGGGCGTCTCGCGCGCGTTTTCGGCCTCGGTACTCATTTCGCTGCAGAACCCTTGGGCGAATCGGGCGGCGCGCTGGGCGGCCGCGGAACGCGAGCCGCTAAGCACGGTGAGCAGCAAGACATTGCCGGCGGACGCCTTCACACCCCAACGGTCCAACGCGGAACGACCCGACCCCTCCGCCGTCTGCCGATCCCAAGCGTACGCGAGGAGCTCCTTGCGATACTGTGTGCGCTGCTCGGCGGATGCGTCGCGGCTGATCTCAATCTTCGCTGTGCCCAGGAATTCGAAGCGGCCGGCCAATGTCAACGCGGCCCCCACCATCAGCGAGCCGAGCAGAGCGATCATCACGTTGGGGCGTGGGAGTCGCACCGCCTTAACGGGTGTCAGGGCGTATCGATCGCTCGCCGCCGAAAGGGCATCGAGGTCGAACGCCGTCATCGGCACCTCCGGCGATTCCCCGATTTGCCCGTCGGTGAAATCCGGCGGGTCGGTGGATAGCGACGAATTGGGCAACGCGGGTACTCCTCAGGAATCTCGTCGATAGGCCCCCGGCGATTCACCGTTGGGGGGATCAAGCCACGCCGAGAACCGAAACCAACAGTGTATCTCTGGGGGCCGTGCAGGGCAACGCGATCGCAATACGGTTCGCAAGCCGCGCACTCGACGGTGAGCCGGAGTCGCTCGGGGCACGCCGATTAGGAAGCAAAACCGAAGCGGGCCGATCGCACGGTCCCGTCGCCAATACTGGAAACGGCGACTTCTGCAGAAGCGGGCAACGCTTCGCACCAGGTAGGCCGAACTATGGTATGTTCTACTTGCGTAGAACTCCTGCGTTATAAGTGCGAAATATACAGACTGACTGACTATTGGCTGCGGTCCAGGAGGTCGATTCGGGCGGCCTGGTGGCTTGGATTTCGGATTTGGGGGTTTTGTATTTGACAAGAGTCATGCGAGGCTTATATTTGCCGGGCTCTGGTTACAGCTGCGCGTGACGAGGATGTGGTTGGTGCGCACGGCATCTGACACACTGACGCGGCTCCGTTTGCGTGTCGCGAAGTGTTCCGCCTGGGCTGCCTGGCGCGGGAGGTGGCTGGTTTGCGCGACCCGAGGGCGTTAGCGAGCGCGTCGCTGCTGTAGCTCAGTTGGTAGAGTGCGTCCTTGGTAAGGAC
>JADFRH010000130.1:0-1662 GCA_022561415.1 Planctomycetota bacterium | reverse complement strand
GCGTTGTCATTGACGAACAGACGCATGAGGCCGCGGTACATGTTATGCGGCTCGGTTCGTTCGCTTGGCCTAAGGGCGCGTTTCATCAGCGTCGCGATTGCGGTTACACCTTAGCTGCTGTAGCTCAGTTGGTAGAGTGCGTCCTTGGTAAGGACGAGGTCACGGGTTCGAATCCCGTCAGCAGCTTTTCTGTTGAGGACCGCGTCGCGACGGCAATCGTCGCAGGGACGGGACGCAGCGGTAGAGGTGTAGATAAACGGAATTTCTTTCGCGGTTTCGACCATCGCCGCACGTGCGCCGATGGAACGCGGAACGGAATAGCACAAAGGTAACATGCGCGGATACGAGTGGAGGTACGCACCGGATGGCCAAGGAAACTTTTGAGAGGACGAAGCCCCATGTCAACGTCGGTACGATCGGACACGTCGATCACGGCAAGACGACGCTGACGGCGGCGATTACCGCAGTTCAAGCGATCAAGGGGCTGGCGACGTTCAAGCCCTACGACGAAGTCGCCAAGGCGTCGGAGTCGCAGGGTCGGCGCGATGCGACGAAGATTCTGACGATCGCGACCTCGCACGTGGAATACGAAACGGAAGCGCGCCACTACGCGCACATCGACTGTCCCGGGCACGCCGACTACGTGAAGAACATGATCACCGGCGCCGCCCAGATGGACGGCGCCATCCTGGTCGTCTCCGCAGCGGACGGACCGATGCCCCAGACGCGTGAGCACATTCTGCTGGCACGTCAGGTCGGCGTTCCGCATCTCGTCGCGTTTCTCAACAAGGTCGATTTGGTCGACGATCCGGAGCTGCTGGACCTCGTGGAGATGGAGGTTCGGGAGCTCATGTGCAAGTATGACTTTCCCGGTGACGACCTGCCGGTGATCCGAGGTTCGGCGTTGCCGGCCTTGAACGATCCGAAGGATGCCGAAAAGGCGAAGTGTATCCAGGAACTCATGGAAGCACTCGACGCGTCGATTCCCGAGCCGAAACGCGAAGTGGATCAACCCTTCCTCATGTCGGTGGAGGACGTGTTCAGCATTAAGGGACGCGGCACGGTGGCGACCGGGCGAATCGAGCGAGGTCAGATCAAAGTCGGCGAGGATGTCGAAATTGTCGGCCTGGGCGAGACGCAGAAGACGACGGTCACCGGTGTCGAGATGTTCAACAAGCTCTTGGACTTCGGTCAGGCGGGCGACAACGTCGGCTGTCTGCTCCGTGGAACGAAGAAAGATGAGATCGAGCGTGGGCAGGTGCTGGCCAAGCCGGGGAGCATCACGCCGCACACGAAATTCAAGGGTCAGGTGTACGTGCTGACGCAGGAGGAAGGGGGTCGACACACGCCCTTTTTCAACGGGTATCGGCCGCAGTTCTATTTCCGCACGACGGATGTGACGGGCGGGCTCCAGTTGCAGGGTGCCGAGATGTGCATGCCGGGCGACAACATTACTATGGAGATCTGCCTGGGCAAGCCGATTGCGATGGAACAAGGGCTGCGCTTCGCTGTTCGTGAAGGTGGTCGGACGGTCGGTTCCGGTGTCGTTGTCACGGTGGTGGAATAGGCTTCCCCAGGTTGCCGCTCTCGGCCCAGGTGTGAGTAATCATGGCAAAGGCGGCGAAACGTGAGTACGTGTGGTTGCAATGTAAGGAGTGCAAG
>JADFRH010000129.1 GCA_022561415.1 Planctomycetota bacterium | reverse complement strand
CGTGTCGCGCGGCGTCGCGGGCGTCAGTCCAGATCGAAAAGACTGTTGTCGTCGACTTCGCCGAACCATCCGATGTCGAACGACTTGGGATCGGACCGGTAGCTGCCGCTGTGGTGCGTAAACGTCATCACGTGCGCGTCCACGTGCCCGTCGCACCAGCCGACATTGGCGAGCCCATCGTGGCGAAAATGAATCGAGGGGTCGGTACGATAGGTTGGGAACTGAAGTTGAAAGCGAGGCTCGGCGAAGCTGTATTCGATGAGCGTTTTGCCCGCAAATGCACTATCCGTGAACATGATCGTTTCACCCGGCCGCTTGACACGGTCGCTATACGCACCGGCCTGGTCAGTGGTCACCATTGCGCGGCCCGGCCCCGACCCGACGATCTGTACGCCGATGTAGGCGTTGTTGTACCCGTATCCACCGTTGCCGGCCTCGAAATCTATCGCGTCGGGCTCGAAGGACGGACACGCACGAATCGCACCGTCCGGACCGAGCGAAGGCACCAAGGGGCCGCGCGTCGAATCGAACGCCAGGTTGACCGAATCACGCTCGCCATGCCAGCGATTCAGGTTATCGAGAAAGTCGGAAGCACCCGGCACGTACACGCCGTCGTGGTCGTCGCGATAATAATCGTTGGCCATAATGATCTGCCGAATGTTCGAGCGACAGGTAACCGCCTGCGCCTGGCGCCGTGCGGCCGACAGGCTCGGCAGAAGAATCGAAACCAACAACGTCAGAACGCCCATCACGACGAGCAACTCGATCATCGTGAAAGCGCTCGTCGCGAAGCGCGGGCGAATGTGCGGAGGACATTTTGACGTTTCGACGTTTTGACGTTTTGACGTTTCGACGTTTCGACGTTTCAAGGTCGATCCTCCTGAGGCGCGCGCGGTCCGGTCATCCAACCCAAGACGACGAACGCGTCGGACAAGTCGATGACCGAATCCGGCTCGCGATCGAAGAAATCGCAGGAGGTAAATGCAACGTCCAGCTCTGAGAAACAGTTGGCCATAACGGCCACGTCCCGCAGATCGATATCGCCGTCCTCGTCGACATCGCCGATCCCGCGTTCGGCGTCGGCCACCGCATCGATCTCGGCCGACATCTCGCCGAGCGGACCCGAAAGAATCGGCACGGCCGAGGTGAGCCGAATGAAATCGAATCCGGGTAGATTCGCCGGTGCGCCGGTCAACGGATCAACGGCCCAAGCGATGTCGAACGCATCACCGCCGCCGGATCGGCGCGTGATGCCGACGATCCACGGATCGTCCGGCACCGTGTAGAACAGCTCCGGCGGCAGCTCTGCATTTTCGACCACGTTGTCGGCGTCGAGATCGCCGAGCACCAGAGTCGGCGTGTACTCGGCGTAGCCGAAGATGCCCTCGTTGCCGGTCCCGAGGGCCGGGTTCCAAATCACCAGCCCGCTGTACAACTCGAGCGGCAGATCAAAGCCCCAGGTGGTCCACATGTCCGGCGCATCAAGAGGAATCCAGCTCTTTATTTCCGGTGGGTACGTCGCGTCGCTGACATCGCGATCCCACGTCACCGTCAGCACCGGATCGTCATCCAAGAAAATGTGCGAACCGGGGATGAGATACCAGTCGTTGCCGTCGAGGCTGATCTCGATGGTGGCGAGTTCCGCCCAGTGACCCTCCGGATCGCCGCCCGGCCAAAACGCATTGCTGAACACGATCGCATCCATGCCGTGTGGATTGAGCGGGTCGTCCAGTACCGTGTGATCGAACCCCAGCGTGATCGATCCGCCGAACGCGCCGAGCGAGACGACCGAAGCGTTGTTGGGGACGCTGATCCCCCCCGCTTGCGGCGGACCCAGTGCCTTATTCGGATCGTTGAAGTTCGCATTGTTGACGAACTGTCCCGGCGCAGGGTCGTATCGGATCACGCGCGAGGCAAAGCGATCCTCGCAGCGCGCGACTGAGCCGGCGAACCCAATGCACGCAATTAAAACTGGCGCTGCGATAACATGGCGGCGCTGCGCTTGGCCATGCCACCCATCATCCCGCGCGCCACGGAGCACTGTTCTCATGGTACGCCTACCTTCCAGTCGCTACGGCTGAACTCATCACGCGAAAGCGAACCAGAAGCGTCCCGGCCGTGGTCATCAGCAACGCCAGCGAAGCCAGCCCCCACTGCGACACGGTGGGCACGTCGTTGAAATCCGCGTAGACGTAGACCGTCTCCTGATTGATGTCGCGTACATACAACTCGCGCTGCGCCGGATTGAACGCGGCCGAGTATCGGTTGGAGGCCAACGCCGTGTCCGGATCCAGCCGCCGCACACGCAGCGTGTCGGCAGGGTCGATCGGCTCCATGCCGGCGGCCGCCTCCGCAACGGCCGGTCCGTACGTCAGGGCAAGGAAACCGTTGTCGGGCGGATCGGCGCCGCCGCCGGCAAACAGATTCCCCTCGTCGTCGAATCCCAGCGGCGTGCCGCTTAGGATATCGAGTACAAGAGTACCGGTGGCTTCGAAATCCAGCGCTAGCCCTCCGGAAAGCACCGCCGTCACATCGGCCTTGGTGAACACCTTGATCGCACCCGTTCCGCTGGGTCCGAACGAGCTGTAGCCGTTGGCCACGAACAAGTTCCCCCCCGCATCGAACGCAAACCCTCCGGAAGCACCACCGATGTTCTGCACAATGACCGTACTGATCGGATTGCCCGGATCGGGGCTCGTTGTGTCGAGCACCGTCACCGTACTACCACCAAAGAAATCGCTGTCCGCGAGCACCAGTCGTGTGTTGTCGAGCCACGTGCCGAGAAAATGATTGACCGGAAACCAATCACCACTCAGCGTGGCCAGGTCGAACACGCCGACGCTGAAATCGACATAGGTCGAGCTGCCGTTGTTGCCGACCGCGACCTTGGTTTGATCGGGCGACACGGCCACAAACGCCGCTCCGAAAAACGGCATGTCCGCACCCGGCAGCGTGCCGAGAGTCACAAACACGCGCGATCCCGGCGCGTCCTCCGCGAAAAGCTCGTCATTCACAATCGTCATCACGCGACCGTCGGGCATGACGGTCATCGGCCCCGCGCCGGCGGGCAGCGCAAACGTTTCGACCACGCTATACCGATGGAAGACATCGGCCGACAAAGTTGCCGGCACTGCCAAGACACCGGCCATCCACCCGACAGACAGTCCCAGACCCAAACGTTGAACTCGACCCGGTTTCATTACGCTCATAGCCCACTCCTTTCACCGGCGCGTCGAACACCACGTCGACACGGGCCGGTAACCACAAAAAATCCCGATGCCCAAGAGGTGGGGCACCGGGAATCAGTGGTTCGTTGGTCGGCGGAGCGCGTGCCATCGGGCATGAAGAACATGGCGCGTGAGCCGCGGTCGCTCGTGATCACTGATCGAGGGGCCCCATCTCCGGAGACACCACGAAACAAGCAACGATCACCGACAGGTTTTCTGGCTTACGGATCATCCTACTAACCACGCCTTCTCCGCGGTCTGCATCGTTGCAAAGAAGCCCCGAGCCGCAGGCTTGAAGCCTGCGCGGTCTTTCCTTTCGCAACGCACGTAACCACGAATGGCACGTTGTGGCGTTCGTCCCCGATTACAGCGGCGGGTCCACGGTGGATTTTCACCACCTTCCCTTTTCGTCCGTCGAAACGGACACCGGCAATCGCGATCTATTCAATTGTCAAAGGGCAACACGCCGGTCGAAGCAGCTCCCACAAGCGTGAACCCCCAACTAACGCGCCTGCGACCCGGTGTCAATGGGAAAGAAGAAAACGTCGAAACGTCGAAACGTCGAAACGTCGAAACGTCGAAACGTCGAAACGTCGAAACGTCGAAACGCTGAAACATGGAAACGTCGAAACGCTGGCGCGATCCCGGCACACCGGGACGGGAAATCCCTAGATTGTGCATAAGCACAGGGCGGCGGCACTCACGTACCTGGTTGTGGCGAAAGCGAGCCCTCAACGCCGATCCGAGATGTCCGTTGAACCGGGACATGACGCCCTCCGCGTGCCAACGCCGCCCATTTGCGGGGGTCAGGATTCGGCTCGCGATGCTTCGTCGGCCGCGAGTCTTCGCCTGGGCCGTAGCGGGTCCATAATTGGCCTGATCCCGTAGTCTTATCACTGTCCTTCATCCGGGCGCGCAAAAATTCTGAGAATTCTTCCTGGCACGGGTTGACAACCGAACCGATCATCTATATATCTATGGGTGTCTAGTTGAATCGGCTCGATATCATGATATCACTGACCAGTGAATACGCGTTGCAGGCCATGATCCATTTGGCGCAACATGTCGAGGATTGGCCCATCGCCGGCCGGAGGATCGCCGAAGAAACCGGCGTCCCTGGCAAGTACCTGGGCGCCATTCTTCGTGACCTCGTGCGCGTACGCGTACTCCAGTCGTCGCCTGGCGCCGGCGGGGGGTTTCGCTTGGCGCGATCGGCCAAGAAAATCCGGCTTTCCGAGGTTTTTGCCCCGTTCGAGCCCATTCTCGGCAAACGTCGTCCGTGCCCATTTGGGCAAGAAGTGTGTAGCGATGAGGATCCTTGTGCGGGGCATGATGAGTGGAAACGCGTTCGCGACACCTACGGGCGCTTTCTCGAAAAGAACTCGATTCACGACGTAGCCTTCGCGCGTCGAAAGCGGCGCGCTGCCCAAGCGCCAAGAAGGACAAAGCGATGAGCCAGAAACCTAACCAGTCGAGTGGGCGGACGGGTCTCGCGGCGGTTGTGATTGCTTCCGGCTGCTGCTCTTTTGCCTTGGCCGCTTGTGCCGCCCGAGTAACGCAATCACCTGCCGCGGCAACTACGGCCGGCCGGCTCGCCGTCACATCCACAACCGATCTGAAAGCGATCGCCTCTCTGGAAGGGCACTCGCTGTTTACAGCGCACTGCGCACCTTGTCATGGCGCTACCGGAGGCGGAAGAGGGCCTGCGGCCATCGCCCTTAGCGTGGCACCGCGTGACTTCCGGCACGAGCGATTTCGCTATGTCTCGACCCTCAACGGTGTGCCGACCGAAGACGACTTGATTCAATCCATCCGTTTCGGCCGGCGATTCGGCGAGATGCCCGCCAATCCGCAACTCACGGATGCGGAGCTTCGTACGCTGGCCCGGTACATCAGAGAAATCCAACGACTCGGCTGGCTTGCCGTCCTTCGTGAGGAGTTTGCGGACGACGAAGACACGTCACCGGACGAACTCGAGGAGATCTCGCACATCCGTGTAAACCCGCGCGATCCGATCCACGTTGTGCGACCGGAGCGTGGATTTCAACGCGACCTTGACATGGGTCGAACACTGTATGCGGAGAGCTGCGCGTCATGTCATGGCCTGACAGGACGTGGCGATGGCCTGGATAAGCCGCTCGACGAGCAGGGTAGACCCATCAGCGTCAGGGATCTGACCTCCGGCGAGTATCGCGGCGGAACGAAGGTGGAGGAGATCTTCAAGCGAATTCGGTGCGGCGTCCCCGGTACGCCGATGTCGGCGGCTGCCGCTCTGACGGACGAGGAGGTGTGGCAGCTCGTTTATTACGTCCGCTATCTGGCGGGACGAAAGTGATACGACGGCAGCAAGAACATTCGGTGAATAACAGGAGCAATCACTCGTGATGAAAACAACTCGATTTCTCGGGCTGGCAGCGTTCGTGGCGGCGATGTGCTTGAGTGTCCACCGGGCGGCGGCGGTCCCATACGAGGCCATCGACGTCAAAGACAGCGGCACGATTGCAGGCATCGTACGGTGGGAAGGCGAGATCCCCAAGCGGCACAGGCTTAAAGTGGGAAGCCCCGACAAGCCCTGCCACACGAAACCGATCCCGAATGAAGATATTGTGGTTTCCAAGGATGCCAAGGTCCGTTGGGTTGTCGCCTACATCAAGAAGATCGATCAGGGGAAACCCTTCGACATCGACCCGGACAACCCAACAACATTGGATCAGAAAGGCTGTCGGTTCCGGCCGCACATCGTTGTTGTTCCGAAGGATCAGCCACTACGCATTCTTAACAGCGACGGTGTGCTGCATAACGTGCATCTTCATGCGAAGAAGAACGAGCCGTTCAACCGATCCATGCCTGGAAGGGTGAAGCAACTGGATGTGACTTTCGACTACTCAGAGCGCATCCGGGTTGGGTGTGATGTGCATAAATGGATGTCCGGATGGATCGTTGTGGCTAAGCATCCTTATTACGCCGTAACCGGCAAGGACGGAACGTTTCGCTTCGAAGATGTTCCTGCGGGGAACTACACCGTTGAGATCTGGCATGAAAAGCTCGGGAAGAAACAGGCCGAGGTCACGGTGACGCCGGGAGGCGAAACAACCGTTGAGTTCGTCTTGAGGCAAAAGTAAGGCTGGGAGCACCTATGGGCCGCTCGACAATCAAATGGTTCTCGACTCGGATAATCGCATGACGAACATTCACAATTCAAGAGCAGTGACGCTTGCCGTGCTTTGTATCATCGCTTCGGCTCCTCTCGCAGTCGCGCAACAGGAATCTTCCGACGACGAACCTCTCACACGGCAAGAGTTCAGGAAGTTTCTCGAGGAATACCGGAAGTTTCAAGCGGACTTCGGTACGCTGAAACAGGAGAATGAGCAGCTCCGTGCGGAGGTGGCTGAGTTGAAGGCCGGGGCGGGTATTGCGCCCCGCGAGGATTGGCGTGAAGAGCTAAGGGCTTTAGCGGCGGAAGAGAGAGAAACGATTCTCGATGAAGTGCGCGAAGAATTACGTGACACAACGGATTCCCTGATGCCCGGCAAGACGAACTTCGTGCTTGGTGGTGCCGGCGTCGTCACATTTCAAGATCGGCAGAACGTTGATTCCACATTTGGTGTGGGCATTGCCCCGACGCTTCTTTGGAAGCCAACCGATCGGTTGCTCCTCGAGGCGGAAA
>JADFRH010000128.1 GCA_022561415.1 Planctomycetota bacterium | reverse complement strand
ACCAGGCCGCCGTGGCGTAGATTCAGGATGCTGAGATTCTTGCCTCGGGTTATTTGGCGGCTACGCGGCGAGCGCCAGCGTATGGGTGATGGCCGGAACGGTCGAGATGGAACGGAACCTCACGCGAGAGCGCACGCGGTCGGCCATGGCCATCAAGAAAGCGAACGGCCAGCGTGTCGGGACCGTGCCCTACGGTTTCGACCTGGCTGACGATGGGAAAACGCTCACCGAGAACCCGGCCGAAACCGAAGTCATCGGGCAGATTCAGGCCATGCGGTCCGAAGGCGCTACGCTCCAGCGAATCGCCCAAAGCCTCACCGATCGCGGTATCCCCACCAAGACGGGCCGCTCGGATTCCTGGCAGCACAAGACGATAGGCCGGATCCTCGCACGTCCCAATGCGGCCGCCGGTTATCCGTAGCCAGTGTAGCCACGTCGCGACGCGCACTTCTCGGAGGATGCGCCGACAATACCTCGACTTGCGCCAGTGTCAGCGGGGGTTGTGTCAACTGTCAGTTGTCAGTAGGAGTAAGCACTGAGAACGTGAAGCCGTCATTCGGTCGGCTTCGCTGTCTCTATCATTGCCGCAATCCCTGCGCGTAGCACTTCGGGAAGGTTCGGCCAAGACGCTATGACAGCGGCTAGATCAGGCCATTTTCGGGAAACGTCGGTAAGCAAAGCGGTAAGCGCCGGATCGATGTCGTCGCAAGTCGTTGCTGAACGGCTACTTACGAATTCCGGGCAGCGGTTTTGTAAACCGCAGGTCAGATGCTCGGCACATTCGATTCTCTGTAAGTGCGCAAAAAGGCGCGCCACGGGAGCCGGGGAGACACGGTGCCCGTTTGACAGAATATCAGCCCCTATGCACGGATGACGAGAACGGCAATCGAAACGTGCGTGCGTCAGTCGTTCGAGGGGCTAAATCGCCGTATCTGTTCATCAGGTCTTGCCGGAGAAGTGGTACGTGCAGCGGTTTGCTAGACCGCTGCTCGAAGTTTGTAAGCGACGAATCCGCAACGACTCATGGCGACGGTGATTCTGCGAGTGCCGCTGGGAGTGCCAGCATTCCGGGGAAACCGATGCGTGCGGGCCTTCGTCCATGCGTGCGCGTTCTACGGATCGTCAGTGTCTGTTGCTTGCGGCAGCTTCGCCCGCCACTCTTCTGCTTTCGCGTCGTAGCCCTTGCCCGGCTCGCCGGCGTGCCAGGATTCGTAGAGTTTGACGATGCGCTTAAGAGCGTTGCGCGCATTATAGCCGGAGTCGCCTTGTACCTCCGTCATGCGTGCGTAACTCTCGAGCAGAAGTCGCTCCGCTTCGGCATGTTGGCTCAAGTCGACCAGGCATTCGCATAGTACACTTCGAGAGGCTGCGAGCAACACGTGGTCCTCAGGAAGTGATGGCCGCTGAATCGCAAGTCCTTCATCTATCACCTGCTTTGCTTCTGAGGCATGGCCCTCAGCGACCAGCGCCGCACCGAGACCGACGAGCCAGGTCCCGATGGAGGGGTGCGCGCGCCCCAGCTTGCGCCGGCCCATCTCAATTGTCTCTCGATAAACTTGCACGGCCTCGTCCTGCTCTCCGAGCGCTACCAGCGCTTCGGCCAAGCCGCAGGCGGAATCCAGCGTATCGGGATGCTCCGTGCCGAGTACGCGACGCAGGGTTTCGAGCACCCGGCGATACAGGACTTCGGCGTCCGCCGGTTGCCCTTTGCGCAATAGCACGCCGGCTAGATAGTGCATCGTCTTCATTGTGCTGGGATGCTCCGCGCCGAGAACGCGGCGCATGATCTCGAGCCCCTGCCGGAGCAGCGTCTCAGCGTTCTCGTACTGACCCTGGCCGGCGAGCGCATTGGCCAGATTCACCGTAGATGTCGACGTGTGGAGATGTTCTTCGCCCAGAACACGGCGATTGATTTCCAGTGTCTTGCGATGCAGAGCCGCCGCCTCGGCGTAGTTCCCCAAAGAATACAGCACTTCGCCCAAATTGTTCATCGACATCAATGTGCCGAAGTGTTCGTCGCCAAGCACGCGGTGTTGAATCTCTAGTGTCCGGCGGTACTGACGCTCCGCCACCGCATATCGGCCCTGCGCATAAACCGCACCGGCAAGATTCATCATCGTCCCCACGGAATTGGGATGCTCCTTTCCAAGCACACGGCGCTGAATCTCCATGGTCTGACGAAACACAGTCTCCGCCTCCGCGTACTGACCCTTTCGGAATAATGCATTGCCGAGGTTCTGCATGGCCGTCAGGCTTTGGGGGTGCTCAAGGCCGAGGACGCGGTGTTCGATTTCCAGCGTTTTTCGGTAGAGCGTCTCAGCCTCTGCATGCCGCCCCTGGAGCCGAATGGCATTCGCGAGATTCTGCATCGACGCCAGAGTGTTGAGATGTTCCTCGCCCAAAACGCGTCGCTGGATCTCCAAGACCGCGCGGTGAAGACGTTCCGCCTCTGCTATGTGGCCCTGATTCAAAACCGTGGACGCCAGATTCATCATCGCGACTAACGTGTCGGGATGATCCTGGCCAAGTTCGCGCCTCCGGATTTCCGAGGCCGTTGTGAGATGCTGATTTGCCGCCTCAAGCATACCAAGGCCGCGGTAGGTCCAGCCGATCGTATGGCGAAGGCGGGCCTCGATAAGAGGCTTGGTTAAGAAAGCAGTACCTACGCGGTTTGCGGCCTGGTCCATCACCTCGCGGACCGTTACATCCTTGCCCGATTTCTCCGGGTCGGCGGCGCCGAGGGTGTCGGTCAGGAACTGCACGACTTGATCGGATTCCTCCCGCGCTGCTACGGCGTCGGCCTCGCGCTTCTGGGCGAAGATTCGCTGCTCTTGTTCACCTTGTCTCGCGCTTTCGGCCTGGATGTACAGGTAGGTGCTGGTCGCCATGCCGACGACGAGTGCTGCTATGGCTATGCCCAAACCACCGGCCACGGCCTTGTGTCGCTTGGCGAACTTCTGAAGTTGGTACACCGCGCTCTGGCGTCGGGCGAGGATGGGTTCGTCTTGCAGGTAGCGCCGAATATCTTCGGCAAGACCCGCGGCCGACTGGTAGCGCCGCTCTTTGTCCTTCTCCAGCGCCTTGACGACGATCGTCTCAATGTCGCCCCGGAAGGTCTTGTTTGTCGAACTCAGCGATGTGGGCTCGTCCTCCTGGATGATACGCGCCACCTCGTGGATCATCTTGTTCTTGAGATCGTACGGTGCGTGCCCGGTCAGCATCTCATAGGCGATCACGCCCAGCGCGTAGACATCGCTGCGCGTATCGAGGTCGTTCGGGTCGGCGGCCACCTGTTCCGGTGACATATACTGCAGCGTGCCGATGAGTTGACCCACATCGGTCTGCATGGTGGTGATCTGCATGTCCGAGTCGGTGGCCCGGGCCACGCCGAAGTCGAGGATCTTGGGCTGACCGGACTGATCCACCAGAATGTTGCCGGGCTTGAGATCGCGGTGAATGACACCCTTCTGGTGCGCGTGATGAACGGCGTCGCAGATCATCCCGAGCAGTTCGAGGCGTTGGCGTGTGTTGGGATTCTTCTGCTTGATGTGCCTGCGCAGATCGACGCCGCGCACGTACTCCATGGCGAAGTAGGGTCGTTTGCCCGATTCGGTATCCGCGGTTCCCGCCTGATAGATCTGACCAATACCCGGATGCTGCAATCTGCCGAGCACCTGGGATTCCAACTCGAATCGCTTGAGCAACTGGGATGAGGCCAGTCCGGCGCGGATGACCTTCAGCGCGACGGTACGCCGGGGGCTCTCCTGCTCGGCCTCGTAAACGGTGCCCATACCGCCTTGGCCGATCTTTCTGATGATCTTGAACGGACCGATCCGTTCCGGGATTCCGGCGGTGGCGAGCGATTCTTGAAAGGTCTGTGTTTCTGTCTGGTGAGACTCAGCTGACTCGGTGACGTCCAGGGCGCGCTGCAGGCGCCGATTCTCTGGGGTGTCCCCCGTCGGGCTCTCATGTGCCATAGCGCGCTCCGGTTGACCTGAATCCGATCACGTCGTGTCATTGACCTGATGACACCCGATCTCAGCTACCGATGATCAATCGGTCATGCTACCCAAACCTTCTACTCGATTCAATCGAGGGCCTCTTAAGATCGGCGAGCCGCACTGCGTTCACCTAACGATAAATGTAAACCACGTGTGTCTTCTTTGAGCGGCTTCGCCCGTATCGCCTACCCGTTCGGCTCTATTCTTGCCGTTCTAGGCGACTTCACGCTAACTTCCGCGACAAGGGTGGATCGGATCAAAGTCCGCCGAATTCTCGTGTAGCGCTTTCTCCAACTTGAGTTCCTCCAGCTTGATTTGCCCTGGATCAAGTGCGTTGAGAGCTTCGCCGGGCCTCCCGACTTTCCGGCCTAGCAATTCTTTCGCTGCGGACACGTCGCCCTTCTTCGCGCGTCGTAGCAACACGGCGATGATCTCTTCGATATCCTTGGCCGTGACCGCGTCGAACGCGGCTGCCCGCAGCTGTGCGACTCGCTTGGCGTGGGGGTTGCCGGGGCCCCCCGGATTGCCTTTGGCAAAAGTGCCGTCGCGGTTGCGTCCGTTATCGCCGTTTGGTGACGGTGTATTTCTGATGGTATCGGTTTCCGTTTTCTAGCCCCGGGTCACTGGCGCCGGGACTCTGTTCACGTGATTGACGCCGACACAACCCCGGCTAGCGCTACGGCAACCATGGGTTCTGTCAGTGTCAGTGCTGTGCATGATTCGCTGCCTTGACCATCGCGACGATGCCTGTTCGTATGGGTTCCGGCAGCTCCGGCCAAGCGGTCACGACGGCCGCCAGATCGAGCCACGTTTCCAAGAAATGCGTACCAATAGTGGTCCATTCGGTAACGCCGTTTTCGTAAGTCGTTGTGTCGTCGTCGCTTACGTCTTGCGAGCATCGGTCTACGGAACCGAAGGTTACAGGTTCGAATCCTGTGCGGCGTAGTCGTCGTTCCTCGACGCAACACCGGTCTTGTCGTCGCCGTGCCGGCCACACCTGTGGATGTGCTCCCGTGGCGGGCGGATGCACCGAATTCGGCCCCGAGCCGTATCCAACTCAGCTTGCCCCCTCAACCGTTCGATAAGACACGCGGTGGGGCTGCCTGCCCGCGCGATTTCGCGGGCATACCATCGCCGGTGCCCCCCATGCGGGTAGCGACTCCATGCCAACCGAATCGACGCTCGACAACCCATCCGTTACCGACGCGGCGTCTGACGTCGCGCTCGTCGCGCCGCCCGACCAACCGGCGGGCGTCGTGCGCGACGTGCCGCAAACGAACAGGGCCGGCGCCTTGTCCTGGGATCGGTCCGTCTACGCCAAGGTGGCGGCCACGCTTGCCGATCGGTGGCTCAGCGCAATCCGCCCGGTACCGTGGGTGGCCGACCAACATCCCGGCGGGCATCGGCACGACGACGTCCGAACACTCTACCGCCGAGTCTCCGTGGCCTTGGCGGTCGGGCTGTATCGCGAATTGCGACCTCGCGGGGAGGATCGTGATTACCTGTTCGAGTTCGTGCGTTGCTCGTTGATCCGCTGGCAGGCATCGCTACGGACCGACGGACGACCCGTCTCTCGCAACGTTCGGCGCGATCCCCTGACCGGTGTGATTTTCGCGCAGGTGATTCGGCTGCTGGGTGAGACGCACGAGTTTCAGACTTCGCTTCTGTTGGATGACGTCGATCGCTGTGCTGCGTGGGTCGCGGGGCGTCGACCGCACACGCCCTGGATCGAGTCGGCGACGGTCTGCGCACTGGCCGAGGCCGCGCCGCTTGTCCGTGATTCATCTCTGCTGAAGCTGGCGCGGAAACGGTTGGAAGCGCTGCTCGAGCGACAGGACGAAGAGGGCTGGTTTCCCGAGCGAGGCGGCCCCGACCTCGGACGCCTTTCGCTGACGATCGACTCGCTGGCGCGCCTCCACTCTCAGACCGGTTGGACGTCGCTCGAAAAGCCGCTGCGGCGGGCGGTTCGGTTTCTTGCGCGATTCGTTCATTTCGGCGGGGGCATTGGGGGTTGCTGCGGATCAGGCTCGACGGCGCTGATCAGCCCCTACGGTGTGGAACTGCTGGCCGGCGGGAACGCGGACGCGGCCGTGCTGGCGCGACACTGCCGCCAGCGGCTCGCGACGCAGCCGTGGGAGAGTTTCTTCGGTCACGGCGATGAGGCAAGCGTGACGCTCGGCGCGACGCTCTGTCTGGCGGCCATTCACGCGCGGGCGGACCTGTCCAGTGTGTCCGAAGTGCCTAAGAGCGACCACGGGTGGGTCGAGTTTCCGCGGGCCGGGCTGGCGATTTTTACCAACGAGGCCTATCACGCGGTGGTCGACTACAAGCGCGGCGGTGCGCTTCAGGTCACCTGGCGCAACGGGCAACCTGCGCTGAGCGATCCCGGCGTCACCATCTGCCGATCGCGCAAGCCCCGCAGCCGCTGCGATCACATTCGCTCCAGCACCGGCCAAGTCAGTGACAACATCGTGACATGCAGCGGTACGATGCCGGTACACATTTCCTTGGTTCAGCGCGTCCGCGACGCATTCTCTTCCGCTTCGCGCAGAGATCGGAGCGCCGGCGCCGCAGCTCGACGAACACAACGATGCGAGCTTCGGCCCCGCCACAAGCGAAACGAACGGGGCAACGCCTGCGCCCGGTGAGGGGCCGCTCTCCGGTATCACCGTTGTCGATTTTTCGCAGTGGATCGCCGCGCCCTATTCAACCGGCGTGCTGGCGAACCTGGGCGCCCGCGTGATCCGCGTGGAGGTGCCAGGCGGCGACTTCAGCCGTTACTCCACAGACGGTCTACTCTCCTTCCCGATGACGCAGGGCAAGGAGAGCATCGCGCTCGACCTGAAGAAGCCGGAGGGCCAGGAGATCGCCCACCGGCTGATCGCGCAGGCGGACATCGTGCTGCACAACTTCCGGCCCGG
>JADFRH010000127.1:1896-7015 GCA_022561415.1 Planctomycetota bacterium | reverse complement strand
CACTGTGGCGGTTTCCGTCGAGGAGTGGTCCGGAGAGGGGCTTACCGGGCGGAAGCTCACGACCGAACACTTCGATATTGTCAGCACGGTTCGCGACGCGGAATTCGAGGCGGCGCTTCCCGCTTTCCTGGAAGCCGCCTACGAACAGTACGAAGCGACGCTGCCGGGCACCGTGGATGTCGACACCCGCTTGACCACCTATATCTTCGGCTCGCGATCTGAGTGGATGCGCTTCACCCGGCGCCGTTTCCCGGCGCGATACAAAGTCTACTCGCGTATCCGGGCCGGCGGATTCACCGAGGGTGACCAATCGGTCTCGTTCTACGCAACCCGCGCCGCTGCGCTGGCAACACTGGCGCACGAGGGCTGGCATCAATTCGTCGGGGCGCGGCTCACAACACCGATCCCGGCCTGGCTCAACGAGGGGCTCGCTTGCTACCACGAAGCCGTTGATTTCGCGGGTTCCGCCCCCAGGTTCACGCCTCGACACAACACGTTTCGCATCAACAGCCTGCGCGATGCGCTTAAGCTCGATCGGCTTCTGCCCCTGAGCGAGATCATCGATACCAACGCCGGGGAGGTCATCACGCACGGTCACAGCGGCGTTGCACAGGTCTACTACGCGCAGGTCTGGGCGCTGGTGACCTTTCTCAAGCACGGCGCCGACGGGCGCCACGCGGTCGGGCTTCAGCTCATGCTGGACCACATCGCCGACGGATCATTCCACGTTCGCTCCAGTGCGGCCCGGCTCACCGAGGAGGGTGGATGGAAAGAGAGCGCCGCCCAAAGTGCTTTTCGGACCTACTTTTCCCACTCGGTGGAGGAGATCGCCGAGCCGTATCACGAGCACCTGATGCGGATCGCTGGTTTTCGCGCGGGCGGCGCGCCAACGCCCCAATAGCGCCAGTCCGGCCTGCACAAGTTATTCCGGGTTTCGGTCGAAGTACGGTCGGGTGGCGAGAGAATTACGAGTTACGAATTACGGCTGACGGCTGTGTAATTGGTAATTCGTAATTCCCCTCGGCGGCTTGACGGACGCCGCACGTGCGAGAGTCCATCGCGCATTGGTTTCGCTTACGGGAGCATCTCATGAGAATCGTGCGTATCGGATTGATCGTAACCACTGTAGCCCTTGTGGTTCTGGCCACCGGCTGTGCGACGTTCGTGTCGGGAACGACGCAGACCATCACGATCCGCTCCAACCCGCCTGGGGCGCATGTTCAGTTCGGGAATCAATCGGGTACCACCCCGATGATGTTGCAGGTGCCCAAGGGAAGGAACGATCCGATTGAGGTCACGTACGGGCGTAACAGACAGGTAATCGTGCTGAGTCGAACCGTCGACCCCAACACCTACCTGAACTTCATCCCCCCGCTGTGGCCCGGGTTCATCGTCGACGCCATCTCCGGTGCGATGACCGAGTATGAAACGAACGAGGTGATGGTGGATTTCAAGCGAGCCCGAATGGCGCGCTACGCTCGCTAAGGCCTTTCTCACACAAACTGCGGGACAGAGACAAGACGTCCGCGTCGCGCGTTTCACCGACGTGCGGGCGGGTGGCGAGAGAATTACGAGTTACGAATTACGAGTCACGGCTGACGGCCGCGTAATTCGTACTTCGTAATTTCCATAAGCCGTGCAGGCAAAGCCCGTCGGCAAGCCGACTTTGTCGGTCGTCAGCGATTCAGCGCACGCTCGAAATCCGCAATCAGATCCTGTGTCGATTCGATACCGACCGACAGTCGGATCAGGCTGTCGCTGATCCCCATTGCCTCGCGGTCCTTGGCCGTCATTCCCGCGTGTGACGTGCTCGCGGGCCTGGTGATCAGAGAATCCACACCCCCGAGACTCGGCGCCGAAATCGGCAGCGTTACGTCCTGGATGAATCGCTGGGCGGATGCCGCATCGCCTTTCAGTTCAAAGCTGAGCATGCCGCCGAACCCGCTGAACAGCTCGCACGCCCGGCGATATTGCGGATGCGTTTCCAGTCCCGGATAGTAGACCTTTGCGACGCGCTCGTGCTGATCGAGAAAGCGGGCGATCTTCAGTGCGCTGCCGTTCTGGTGGCGCACCCTCAGAACCAGCGTCTTGATTCCCCGCTGAAGCAGGAAACACGTGTGGGGGTCCATCGAGCCGCCGAGGTGGTTGAGCTTGTGCCTGATGCCTTCGATCAGCTCGGCCGATCCGATCGCCGCGCCGCCGACGATGTCGCTGTGCCCGTTGAGATACTTCGTGCAACTGTGCAGCGACAGGTCGAAGCCCTGCGCCAGCGGCTGAAAGTTCACCGGCGAGGCAAAGGTGTTATCGATCATCGAGATCAGACCGTTGTCCTTGGCGAATTGTGTCACGGCCGTCAGATCGCCCACCTGGATGAGCGGATTCGTGATCGTCTCGACGTAGATGGCCTTCGTGTTGGCTCGCAACTGCGCTTTCCACGATGCCGGATCGTCGGCGTCGATCAGGCTGTGGGAGATGCCGAAGCGTTCGAGGTCTTGGGTAATAAAGTGGTGCGTCCCCCCATAGAGACAGGACTGGGCGAGCAGGTGGTCGCCCGCTTGAAGGACGGTCAGCAGGGAAGTCGTGATGGCGGCCATTCCGCTCGCGGCCACGAGAGCGGCCCCTCCGCCTTCGATCGCGGCCAGCTTGCGGTGGAGCACCTCATGGTTCGGTGTGTTGTTGAGGCGTATATATCGCAGGTCATGGTAGCCGGCGTCGTCGCCGCTTTCAAACGTCGACGACTGAAACACCGGCATGGCGACCGCGCCGCAGATGCGCTCTTCGGGTTCGCCGGCGTGAATCACTTTGGTTTCGAGATCGTTGATCATTTTGTCGGACATAGCGCGATGACCTTTCCGGAGAGTTATTCCTCACAGATCGCGGATGAGAACGGTGTCGAGGACGGAGCCCTGGATCCTTCGGGCGGCGCACACGTTCGGCTCGAAGTCTCCTTCGATTCACTGAGCGATGCGCCCCGTCCTTGCCCCTGCAATTTCGATTCGGGGAACGAATCGTGAACGCTCTTCGAGGTGGCCCGCGTCGTGATCAGAATCACACCGGTCAGGATGACCGCCATGGCCACCAACATCGAGGAGGTAATCGGCTCGGAGAGAAGCACCCACCCCAGAAACACGGCGATGGCCGGATTGACGTAGGCGTAGGTGCCGACCTTGGCCGGCGTGCTCACACGAAGAATCCAGATGTAGGCCGTGAAACCGATCAGGGCGCCGAAGACGACCAGGTACCCGAACGCGAGAACTGACTTTGTGGAGATCGCTTCCACGTTGACGCGACCCCACTCGCCCGTGACGGAACCGGCCAGGACAAGTAGCGCGCCGCCCGCCAGCATCTGCATGCCCGTGGCGAGAAAAACCGAGTCGGGAAGTTTGGCGTGTCGCGAGTAGATGGAGCCGGCCGCCCAAAAAATCGGTGCGAGAATCAGAGCGATGGCGCCACCGCGATCGATCGGCTCCGATCCTGACATGGAACCCAGGGCGACCAGAATGACAACGCCTACGAAGCCGAGGATCAACCCCAGCGCTTCGATACTCGTGGGTCGAACGCCTCGGGGTCGAGCCCAATTGATCAACACCATCCACAGCGGGACCGCGCTGACCATCAGCGCTGCGATGCTCGACGGTACCTTTCCCGGCTGCTCGGCCCAGACGACGCCGCCGTTGCCACCCAGCAGCATCAGCCCGCCGACGACGGCCGCCGATCGCCAGTGGATGCGGGCCGGCGCCGCGACGCCACGCCATCGAAGCCACGCATACAAGATGCCACCGGCGATCATGTAACGCACACCGGCCATGAGGAACGGCGGAATCGTCTCCACCGCGACGCGGATCGCGAGATAGGTCGAGCCCCAGATGATGTAAACCGCGGCGAAGGCGACGACGACCATGATCTTCGCTGGAGACGGTTGTGACCTATCAAGCACTGGCCTTGACCTCCCGTTCCGTTGCCTCGACCGGTAGCGACGTTGTCTCCTTGACGGTTTCGAGAACAATCGTCGTTCGCGTCGAGCGTATGCTGTCGATCGCGCCGAAGCGTTCGCGCATCAGCCGGCCGAGTGACGCCGTATCGCGAGCGCGGATCTTGACCAGGAAGCAATCCTCACCGGCGATGTGGTGAACCTCCTGCACCTCGGGAATCTTGGCCAGTGCTTCGCCGGTCCCGGTCTGCCAGACGCGCTCCTCCGCCTGCACGAACACGAAGGCGAGCAGGGGTTTGTCGATCGCGGAGGGGTTGAGCTTGGCCGTGTAACCTGCAATCACCCCGCGGTCTTCCAGCTTGCGGATGCGTTCCAAGATCGCCGACGGAGCCATTCCGATGCGCCGGGCGATCTCGGCGTTGGTGACCCGGCCATCCTCCTGCATGATCTCCAGTATTTTTCGATCAACTCCGTCTATCATTCGTATAATTCCTTGTTATACTGAATATACATCATGTATAGGTGATTTGTCAAGAATGTTGTTCTGAATGTTGTCGAATATCGTGTGATTGTAGCGGATCCGCCGGAGGGGAGCCGGCAGGGGGATTTAAGCTGCGGATACCGTCCTGGTCGCGGGCGTGCGGCTACTCCTGCTCGGGGTCTTCCGTAGCCGGTTCGGAGGGGTCGAAGGGCTCCGCCAGGGTCGGGAGCGGCCCGAGTTCGGTGATTCTCGCGAGCGTGACCTCGACCTCGAACTCGCGATCCTCGCGTTTTACCATCAGGAGAACGCGCTCCCCGGCCGGGATGAGGTAGAGCGCCTGAACGAGGTGTCCGAAGTTCTTGAGCGGTCGATCGTTTGCGCTGAGGATGATGTCGCCCGGCTCAACGCCGGCTTTCTCCATGGGCGAAGGGCTCGCCACGTTGGCGACCGCGACCGCGTCCGACACCGTCCCGTCGATCGAAATCCCCAGCCAGCCGCGGTAGAAGGACTTCCCCGTCTTGAGAGTGTCGACGATCTCGTCGACCCGATGTTTCGGCAGAGCGAATCCGACGCCCGAGTCGTAGAGTTCGAGACCGGCAAGTTCACCCGGCTTTTGCCCCATCGGCACGGCCATGCCGAGGATGCGACCGTGAATGTCGCACACCGGGCCGCCGTAGTTGCCGGGATTGAGCTTGGCGTCGGTCTGA
>JADFRH010000127.1:0-1886 GCA_022561415.1 Planctomycetota bacterium | reverse complement strand
TGTTGTTCATGCGGCCCACGGCGCTGACGATTCCGGCCGTGATCGACGCCTGGTCGCCGCCGAAGCCCAACCCGAGCGCGACCGCCCACTGTCCCACGCGCAGGTCTCTCGGATCGGACCACGGGGGAACCGGTAGGCCCTTGGCGTTGACCTTCAGCAGGGCGATCTTCCGCACCTGATCGCGAGCGACGAGATCGGCGGCGAGGCGCGTGCCGTCGCTCAGGATGACCGAGATCAACACCGGGTCGCGAACGAAATTGAAGCTGCTCGTGATGATCAGTCCGTCCGTCGAGTAGATGATGCCGGTCGTGGGGCCGTCGGACACGACGAAGCGGGAGCCGAGCGTTTCACGAAACGCGGCCGGTCGATCGGGGTCGTTGTCGTCTTGTCCACCGACGTTGATCGCGCCGCGCGGCTGCGAGCCCCCGACCGTTTCAATTCTCACGAGGAACGGACGCATGCGCTCGGACACGGCCCGAAACGCCTCTTGCGTCGCCTTCAACACGTCAAACTCGGCGCCGCCGGGCGTATCTACGGCGACTGCGCGAGGGAGCATCGCCGTGGATGCGGCCACAAACAGGGCTGCCCAAATGACCGGTAAGACCGGCTTGCCGGGTTGTCGTCGAGTGCGCATCACAATTCCTCCGGTTCAATGTGGACGCTGACGATGGCTTTACCGCGCTGCAGTATAAGGTCGATCGAGTCTCCGGGTCGCAGCGCACGCAGTCGATCATGGTAGGCGGCCGTGTCGGGGATGGATCGCCCGTTCATGTTGAGGATCAGGTCGTCGCTGCGCACGCCTGCGAGGTCGGCCGGCGACCCCGACACGACCCGGTCGACGAAGGGCAGGACCGTGCGATACCCCAGACGACTCAGGCGAATGCCCGGATCGAACCGCTCGTCGGGCGTGTCGATCCATTCGCGGCCCTCGGCCAAACGGACTTCGCCGGACGCGTCTACATTCGAGGCTTCGCGGAAGAACTCGAAGAGGACGTCGCGCGGCATGGCCCAGTTGAAGTGCGTGTGGGTCAGATTCGAGACGACCTCCCGCCCTATCATGCCGATCAGCGCGCCATCCAGGTTGACCAATGCACTGCCCGGCGCGCCGGGGTTGCTCGTGATCGCGTCGATCACGAGCACATCGCCCTGATACGGGAAATCCTTCAGGCGGCGTCGCGCATCCAGGCGCGTCCGCGCGGAGAAGACTCCGTGGGCGATGGAAACGGGCTCGGCGCCGGTGGCGAGCTTGAAAGCGTTTCCCGCCGACAGCACCCAGTCTCCCGGATGCAGCACCGTCTCGCGGCCAAGATCGAAGAAGGGAAATGACTCCGGCAACTGCGCGGCCGAAGCCCCACGGCCGATACGGGGCTCGGCCGCTACGATAACCGGTTTGAGTTGCAGGAGGGCCAGCTGCCGATCGCGATCGCGTGCGACGACATCGGCACCGTAGGTCGTGCCATCGAACGCGACGGCGCGGATATCTTTCGAGTCGATCAGCAGCGAGAAGACCGTGAGCACCAGCCCGTCCTGTGAGACGAGCACGCCGCTGCCGTATCCTTTTTCCAGTCCCGCGGAGAGTCCGTAGAGCTTGACGACGCGCGGCAGGGCCGCCTCGATGGCCCGATCAAAGCCACCGGCCTGAACCGCCGTGCCCATCCATGCGATCCCGGCGAGCAGCGCAGCCTGGTCGAAAGCGCCGCGGGCGAGGCCTCCGTCGCGCTCGCGCGCCTGCGCGACCTTGCCGAAAAGACCATGGACTTCGACGCGGCCGAGAGCGAGCGCACGGAGCGCGACGGGGACCTGGGCCGCCGCTATGCGCAGGACCTGCCGCCTTCCACGGGCAACCTCTACCTTATGCCATCCGGCAGGCTCGTGAGCGCCGACGA